>JBJTJS010000101.1:0-8257 GCA_046096085.1 bacterium | reverse complement strand
GGCATGATCGGCACTCGGGAAGCCCATTCCGAGCGGCAGGGCGGCCGCTTCGTACAGCGCCGCATCCCTCATGTTCACCCACGTCCGAGATCCGCCAGAAGTCATACGGATTCCCGTTCGTTCGGCGACGACCTCGTAGTTCTCGCAGGGCAGCGCACCCGGGTACTCACCACCGGCCGCTACTGCCCCCTGGGCTGAGTACCACTCTCCGGCGACACCGAATTGAGCCCGGTTTATCGTCATGCTTCTCGCCGACACCTGTTGGCACGTGCTAGCGGGAGCACCTCCCCAGTTCTCGTTGAAAACTGCGATGGAACCTAACTGCGGCTCGCGGGGGAGTTCGAAGGTCCCGATGTCGTGCCAATGAAGTCCCCCGTCAACAGAGGCGGTGACCTCGATGATCGCCGTGAGATCCGCATTGACCCGCACCTTGCGAACCATCCACTCGATTCTCTGCTTCACTCTCCAGTCGAATGAGGCCATGCACTGCAGGCCGTCACCCTCATGCCCGAAGCGCTGGCACATCGTGCCTATCGGAAGGCTCACGGGGGTGGGTTCTCGCCTCGATCCGTCCTGGCCGATCTCGTCCCACATCGAGAAGAGTGCGATCTTGCCCCTGCTCTTGCCGCGTGATGGGTCGCATGCTTCCGGGAGGACGACCTCCGACGGGTTCGTACAGGGCAACTGCTGGAGCCCCCCGTAAAAGGCCATCGAACCCGCAGCCGTCCACGCGCTCAACAGTTGGTAGTAGGTCCGCGGCGGTGACGATCGTGCAGTCACTCCGATCCGCACCGCGTCGACCTGCCTCGCCGCTACGGGAGCATCGAGATAGAGGGTCACGTACCTTCCCACGGTCCGGGGCGTCGACGCGCTGCGTCTCACGGTGTACGTCGCGGAGACACCGGACGCTCGTGCCAGAACGGTCTGCGTATCGCCGGTCCCAGCAAACAGCCACGCACGCGCCAGACCCTGCTCGTCCGTCCTGGCGAACGCTGACTGGATCCGGGCGGTGGAGTCGTCAACGCTCCACTCCACCGCTACATTGGCCGCGGCCACGCCGCCGCGGGTCAGCTTGATGATGAAGGGGGAGTTGAGGTTGGAGTCCTGCAGCACTCCCGGCTCAGGATCGACAAGCGTGCCCGGCACCACGGGGGAGACTGGCCCATAGGTCCACATGAGTTCGCCACCGGGACCGGACCCATCCTGCTCCGGGACGTCGCGGAGAGGAACGCGAGACTCCGCAGGGTTGGCATCAGTCGCAGGCTGCCCGCCGACCGGGGCGAGGGGCACGACAAGCGCGAGACCCAGAGCCGCGACGCCCGACCACACGGCTCGAGGCTACTGCGTCGCGGGGCGGGAGGCGAGGGGCACGGACAGCCCGCGGGACAGCGAGGCGCGTTGCCGGTGACTTTCTTGGTCTTCGTGCCCTTCCTGCACACGATGGTCTTCTTCTTGGCGGTCGATGTGATCTTGACCGTGATGGTGGGCCCAGAGAAGCCAAAGCCAGAGGCCGCCAGACTCAACCAGCGATTGCGCTCCGACACGGCAGCAGTCGCCACCACTCAGGGCAACATGGCCTACGCCGCGCTGATCCAGCCGGGGCCCCTCGTCTGCCACACCCACGACGCTCCTCCTGCCGCGCCAGGACGCTGAAGCGCGGTTCACGGCGCGGGCGAAGGCACCTCGCAGGCGCGGCCGGCCGCGAGGCACATCCGCAGCCACCCGTGCCCCCACACGGCGGCCACGAAGGTGTCGGCCACCTCGGGCCGGCTCAGGTCGACAGACGACGCCACGGCTGCGATAGAAGCCAGGGCCTCGGGGTCATGCTCCTGAGGACGATGGGCAGCGCCGTCGATCTCCGCGGCGATTCCCTCCCACTCCCCCGACACCGCATTGAGCTCTCCCATGAGGGGCTCCGCCAGCGACGGGACCACCGACGCGATCGGTGCTCGCACGTGCGACCACCCGGCCAGGAGCCGGCCGGCGACGCTCGGGTTGCGCAGGTGGTCGATGACCTCCTGCCACTGGTGCGCGTACGCCGTCGCGCCCCCATTCGTCGAGGAGATGGACAGTTCGACCACCTCCTCCGAGCGCTCCATGGCGCGCACGCTCTGGGCCGCGAGCCCCGACTCGACGTCCCCGCCGACCACCAGGCTTGTCACTCCCTCACGCAGCAGCCGCGTCGAGGTGCGCACGGCATCGGCAACGTTCGCGATCATCCCGGAGAGGACCCCGCCCGGCCACAGCAGCAGCGCGACGATGATGCTCACGACCGCGCCCACCGCCACGTCGAGGAGGCGCTCCGACGCCGTATCCAGATCCGGCGGCCAGGTCATGAGCGTGAACGCGACGATGACGAAGAGCGAGAACGCCGCCTGGCCCCACGCGAAGCCGATCGCGACGGGCACCCACACCGCGAGGAATGTGGCGAGCACGAGGACCACCCACAGCACCCCGACGTAGGCGGGGTCCCCCGCGAGGATGAGGTAGCCGACGAGCGCGCCGCCGAAGGTGCCGAGCAGCGCGTACCCCGCGGTGCGCATGGTCGTGAGGCCATCGAATCGCAGAACCGCGGTGACGCCGAGCACGACCCACAGCCCGTGCGCCAGGCCCATGAGCCACACCACCAGCACCGCGAGCGCCAGGCCGAGCCCTACCCGCAGCGCCTGGCGCACCCACGGTGACCTCAGCGTGAGATTCGCCCGGACATCGTCGCGACCGCTCGCGACGGCGGGAGGCGGGATGGCCGGCTGATCCGCTCCCGCCGGGTAGTCCTCGTCGGGCAGACCCAGGACGCGGCGTACCAGCATCACGACCCGAACGGAAGCCACCGCCATCGTCCGGTCGGGGAAGAGCGCGGAGACATCCCGTACGCGCTGCTCGACCTCCGCGGGTCCGGCTCCGGCGAGCAGGGACACGGCCATCGCCCACTGCCCGCCCCAGTCCTCCACGATGGGCCGAACGCTCAGGTCGGCCGGGGCGCCCGCCCCGCCGCGCCCCAGCGCCGCAGCGGCGTCGCGCAGGGCCTGAGCGGACTGCGCGTTCAGTCGCACGGTCACCGGCTCGTCGAGCATGGGCGTGGGGTACGCGCGACCGTGGATCATGATCGAGAGGAGGCCCTGCATCTGCCCGGCGAGCGCGACGAGGGCACGGTCGCGGCGGCTCAGGCCGGCGGCGCGGAAGGGGTTGCCGAGGTACGAGCGACGCAGGGCGGCCTGGGCGGCCTCCAGAGCCTCGCGGTCCGGCTCCTCCCCGCGGCCGCGGGCGGCGATCCCGTCGGCGAACGCCGCGATGGCGCCGGCGCAGGCCTGCCGGACCCCCGACAGGTCGCGCCGGGGCAGGACGAGGACGGTGACGGGGATCGCCACCAGCAGCGCCAGCGCCCAGCCGACGAGGGCCTTGAGCACCTGGTCGGCGGGCAGCCCGAGCGTGACGGCAACGACGAACATGATGGTCATCGCGGCCCCGCTGGCAGCGACGGATCCCCGCAGCACCCCGGAGAACGCCAGCAATGCGCCCACGACGAACGTCACCAGGACCGCGGCGACCAGGGATCCGGACACCCCGACGCCGATCGTGATGAGCACGGCACCGGCGGCACCAGCGCCGAGGAGGAGCCCGACCTTGCGCAGGGGCGGGCCGCCGAAGTCGCACAGGGCGATGAGGCACAGGGAGCCGAACGCCGACACCAGTGCCGCGGGCGAGTCGGGGAGCACCCACAGCGCGAGCAGGCAGGCGACGGGCACCCCGATGGCGGCCCGGATGCCGCGCCGCATCGCCACATGACCGGGGTCGCGGACGTGGATCTTCACAGGCGAACGGTAGCGGCTACTCGCCGCTGATCTCCTCGAGGCTGCGGCCCTTGGTCCGCGTGGTGAAGAGCACGATGAAGGCCGCGACGAAGCCGGTGACGCCCATGATCCCGAAGGCCGCGACAAAGGCAGGCCCGATGAGGATGTACGGCGCCACCGCACCGCCGAGGTGCCCGATGCCGTCCGTCCACGCCATGCCCCAGGGGCGGTCCTTCGAGGAGAAGTGCTCCGCGGTGAAGGCGTAGAACACCGGGATGACCACGCCGATCGTCACGGCCGCGACGAAGCCCAGCACGGTGATGGCCGCCGCCGAGTCAAGGACGCCGATGCCGATGAGCGCGACGCCCCAGACGAGGAGCGTGCCGATGAGCAGCCACTTGCGCTCCACCCGGTCCGACACGAAGTAGGAGATGCCCGCGCCGACGACCAGCCCGGCGTTCGCGATTGTGAGGAAGCCCAGGGACGTGGCGACCGGGAAGCCGTTCTCGGTGAGGATCGTGGGCGCGAGCGTGAGCCAGCCGAAGTTGCCGATGTAGTAGGCGAACCAGGCGACCGTGAAGACCGCGATCGCGATCGCCGGGGCGCTGCGTCCCGTGACAGCGGCCATGCTCGACTGCTCGGGGACCGGGGGCAGGGTGATGCCCCGTGCGGTCACCCGGTCCTCGGCCTCCTCAACGAGGGCACCCAGCTCCTTCTCCTCGCCTCGCTCCGCGAGCTGACGCGGCGAGGGCGGCATGTGGCGGCGGGTGGCCACGACGACGATCGCGCCGAGGGCGCCGAAGGCGAACAGCACGCGCCAGCCCCAGGTCCACTCGGTGGTGAGCAGCAGGGCGAGGAACGGCGCCAGAGCGGTGCCGGTGAACCCGCACACGGTGGTGAACCCGGTGATGCGCCCGCGTGCCCGCTCGGGTGACACTTCGGCGATGTAGGTGACCACCGCGCCGATGTCGGCTCCGGTGCCGAAGCCTGCGATGAACCTTGCGAAGCAGAGGAAGGCGAGGTTCGGCGAGAAGACGCTGAGCACCATCCCCGCACTGAAGATCCACAGCGCCGACTGCAGGGCCAGGACGCGCGACCGCCGGGTCGACACCCAGGCACCGGCGAAGTTGCCGAAGACCAGGCCGATCAGGCCGGCGGTGACGGCGTACCCGCCCTGCGCCGCCGTGGTTCCGAAGTCGGCATTGATCGCGGGCAGGGCCGCGCCGATGACCACGATGTCGAAGAAGGCGAAGAAGAACGATCCGCCGAGGTTGAAGAGCAGTGCTCGGTGCCACGGCCACACGGGCAGGCGGTCGAGGCGCGCGAGATCCTGGGCGATGGTGGCCTGCACGTGCGCGAGGCTAGTGGCCGGCCTCTCCCCTGATGACGCCCAGGGCCCTAGAGGGCGCGCGGCTGGAGCTGATCGGGCAGCGACACCTCGAGCAGGCGGGCGTCCCCCGACACGTCAGTGAGGGAGTAGGGCACATCCGCAGGGACGACGAAGGAGTCCCCGGACTCCAGCACCTGCGGCGCCTCGTCGCCGACGTGCAGGGTCGCGGCCCCGTCGAGCAGGAAGGTGAAGAGGAACTCGTTGTCCACGACCGCTCGCGGCCACTGCGTCCCGCCCTCGGCCCTGATGACACGGGCGCCCGCCAGCCCGTACGTCGCCGCTCCGATTCCGAGGTCCTGCTGCGCGAATCCGGGATAGCGGAAGGGAGCCCACGGTGACTCCTGAGCCCGGTGCCGGACGAAGAGTTGGCCGCCATACTCCCGCTCAGGCAGTTCCCGGCCGGTGGGCAGCGTGATCACGTGCTCGGCGATGGTGTCGTGATCCGCCGGACAGCCGATATCGATGACCTCCATGCCCGGCGACGCTTCCAGCACGCGGTGCCGGATGGTCGGCGGCTGCAGGACGCAGTCGCCGGCCTCCATCACGAAGGGCTCGCCCTGGTCCTCGTAGACGACCTTCACCCAGCCTCGGTGGACGTAGATCATCTGGAAGCGGACCTTGTGGAAGTGCACGTAGTCGGGCACCGGGCCGCCGTCCGGGATGCGGATGTGCGACGCGATGAATCGACCGCCCTGCCGGTCCGGGACGAGGTCTCGGTAGTTCATCCCGGCGCGGCCGACGCCGAAGCGGGCATTGCCGGAGATCGTGGAGACGACCAGCGACTGGCGGACAGGGGGGATGACGACGTCCGGATCCGCGGCGAGGAACTCGATGCGGGTGCCGTTGGGCGCCGTGAGGTCGCCACCGGGGAGGTCATCTGCGTCCGCGCACAGCAACTGCACGACGCCGGGCTCGTAGGCGCCTTCGACACGCTGGAGCCGCAGGAGCGCACCGTGGCCCGAGAGGACCACCGTCGACGGGGAGTCCGCCGGGGAGATCAACTCGATCCGGAAGCCCAGGGCGTCGCGGAAGTAGTCGAGTGTCGCGTCGAGGTCGTGGCACGGGATCACCGGCACGACCCCGCGCACGCGGGAGTCGGGCACCACTGCGGTCACGCCGCCAGGGTATCGCCCGGGGGTGCGCAAAAACTGAGGCCCCGTTATCCGATGCGGGGGCGCGGATAGCGTCCGGCGCCCACCGCATTTCGCACCCGGGGCACGCGTGCTCCCGTAGGCTGCGCGCCACCTGAGGCACGCGGGAGGTCATGTGGTTCCCGACTCGGATCACACCATCCTCAAGGGCCATGTGGCCTCACCGGAGCCCGCCACCCCGGGCCACGCATCGCTCTCCGAAGCCCTCGCCGCCGCCCCGGAGTGGTCCGACTCCATGCTCGCGAGCCACGGCATACCCGTGATTGACGTGCCGCTCGTGACGGTCGGCGGCGGACTGGGTTCGCTCGCCCTCGTCGACACCCTGCGCGTCTTCGGGGCTGGGACGGATCGCATCCGCATCCTCACCGACCTGAAGAACCCGTACGACACCTACCGCTACCTCGCCTCGAACTCCCAGATCCCCGACCATGAGCGCCTGCGCTCCGATGCCGGGTCGGTCATGGACAACATCTGGGGCTTTCCCAGCTATGCGCTGCGGGAGGCCTGGGACGACAAGAGCCTGCGGGCCGCATGGACCGTGCTCACCGAGCCGGTGCTCTCCGAGTGGTTCACCCCGCGCTCGGGCCAGGTGTACCGCTCGGTGGACCGCGAGACGGCGCGCATCGGATGGGCGTCCATGGTGTCGCGGGGGTACGTGCGCACGGCCCGCAAGCGCTCCGGTGGCGGCTACTTCGTCCTCCAGACTCCGTCCGACGAGAGCACGGGGGCACCGCGCATCGCCTTCCGCACGATGTACGTCCACTTCGCGGTGGGATATTCGGCTGTGCGGGTCCTCGACGACCTCCAGAACTACCGTCAGACCTACGACGACTTCCAGCGGGTAGTCAACGCGTACGAGCCCCACGAGCACGTCTACGACGAGGCATTGCGTCGCCCGGTCACGGTCGTCGTGCGAGGCAGCGGAATCGTCGCCTCGCGAATCCTGCAGAGACTGCTCGACGACCGCGAGAAGCACGGCGCGCAGACACAGGTCCTTCACATCTTCCGCCACTATGTGAGCGGCCCCCAGGGCACCAGTGCGAAGTTCCGCCGCCCGGGATCCTTCGGCTTCGCCTACCAGGGCTTCAACTTCTCCAAGTCTGCCTGGGGAGGGCAGCACCGCGACCAGGTCCGCCAGCTCGAAGGCGAGGACCGCGCGCGCTTCGTGGACTCGATCGGTGGAACGAACACGCCGTACCGGCGCGTGTGGATCGATCAGATGGAGCGCGGCGTCGCCGGCGGGTGGTACCGCCAGGCGGTGGGCGAGGTGGAACAGGTGACCCCCTCCCCCGACGGCCGGAGCCTCGTTACGGTCCTCAAGCAGGCCGACGGGAACGTCTTCCAGATCTCCTCGGAGTTCATCATCGACGCCACGGGCCTCGAGGCCGACGTCGCCGAGCACCGGGTCCTGTCCGACCTCCTGTCCTACTGCGGCGCGGGCCGCAACCCCAAGGGCCGGCTCGACGTCGAGCGCACGTTCGAGATCCGCGGGACGCGAAGCGGCCAGGGACGCATGTACGCCTCGGGCACGACGACCCTGGGCGGCTACTTCGCGCCGAACGACTCCTTCCTCGGGCTGCAGTACGCCGCGATGGAGATCGCCGACGACCTCGCCTCGCAGGGATTCGTCCGGCGGCTCGGCCCCTTCCGCTCCGCGGGCGAATGGTGGCGCTGGGCGCGCAACCGACCCCCCAAGGCGACCACCGTGGCCATGGGGTCGGCGGCAGCGGGGACCGGGGCCGGCGGAGCGGGCGCCGGCGGAGGCGCGGGCGGAGGGGTAGCCGCGGGTGCCGGCGGTGCGGCTGGAGCGGGCGCCGGCAGTCCCGCGGGTGCGGCACCCTGGGGGAGCGGAGGGGCCACGGTGGTCGCCTGGGGGGGTCGGTTGCGCGCCCAGCGCCACCATTCGCCCGCGGAGCGGAAGGGGC
>JBJTJS010000100.1:0-7403 GCA_046096085.1 bacterium | reverse complement strand
CCGCCGTTGCCGCCGTTCCCGCCATCGCCCGCGAATAGGACGCCACGGCCGCCCGCTCCGCCGTTGCCGCCGTTGCCAAAATGAAGCCCGCCGTTGCCCCCATCGCAGGAGTCGTCGGAGCCCGTCGACACGTCGTATGAGTAACCGTTGCCGACCAGCAGGCCCGCGTCGGGACTGTCGGCAGGGCCGTCGCGGAAGAGGACGTCCTCACAGCCCTTCGACGTCTGCCGGATGCGCTCGATCGTGCGGACTACGCCGCGGGCCTTGGCCGACCCGGGTCGGCGGATCGAATCGACGAGGGGCTGCGCCATCTCCATGGCGCGCTCAACGCACGCCGACGCCGCCACACTCGACATGTCGGTGGCGGCAGACGCAGTGGGGCCAGCAGCCAGGGCCGCACCCGCGAGAGCGGAGGCGCCCAGGGCCGCGGCGAGGCCGCGTCGACGGGTGTAGGCCATGGGGCGCTCCTTCGGACCTCGACTCCGGGGAGTTCACGGATCGTCATCAGTGTAGGCCGGTCTTGCTGCTAGGCCGGCGGCCACAGGGGGTTAGTCGACGAATTAGTCGACGAAATTGAGCTTCTGGCGGTGCACGCCCTTGCCCAGATGCACCGTCTTGAGCTCGCCCTTGACTCCCACGTAGGCACCGGTGCCGCCAGTGATGGCGATCGTGGACGGAGAATCCGGCTTCAGGAAGGGGCCGCGCGTGTTGTACTTGCTCACGCCTTCGGCGATGACCTGACCGTCGGCAAACTCGAAGACGAGGGTGCGGTACCGGATCTCAACGCCCGGGCGACCCTTCGCGTCGATGCGGTGGACCAACCCGTAGAGGATGCCGACCTTGCGACCCTCATCGTCGCGGAGCACAGCCTGGAAGGTGCGCTCAATGACTACGCCATCGATGACGATGCTGTCGACCAGGACGGGCGGGCCCTGATTGAGGATGAGGTCCCAGTCTTCGGGAGCTGCTGTCGCAGCGGGGGCGCTGACGGCGGCCGAGCCCGCGAGGGCGATGCTGGCGGCGAGGACGACAAGGCGCTTCTTCACGGGTCTCCCTAGGTACGTGGATAAACCCTAGTGCCTCACACGGGAATGGCAATCTGGATCACCACTCTCGCGGCCCAAGCGAAGGTCAGGCTGCGAGCGACCTCGGTGGGGCGGGTGGGACTCGAACCCACGACCTGACGGATTATGAGTCCGCTGCTCTAACCAACTGAGCTACCGCCCCGGTAGCGTGCTGGCGTCCAGCATCGATTCAGCATCGAACGCCCAGCATCGCTCATTGTCCCGGAGGAACCCCACCATGCGCACCCGACTCCTCATCACTGCGGCGCTGGCCGCCGCCGCCGTCGCCGTTCCCGCCGTCGCCCTGGCCGGCGACTCCCCCGCGCCGGCGACCACGCAGGCCCGCTCCCTGGTGTTCACGGTCGACCTGGTGAGCACGGGCACGACCCTGCACACCCTGCCCGGGGACATCACCTACGGCTGGAACCACCTCGTGGGTCAGACCCGATGGGGCAGCCGCCCTGCCGACGTGGAGTTCCTCGGCAGCGTGGACTACACCTCCGGCACCGGCCCCTTTGGGGGGTTCGTGACCTTCACCCGCTCCGACGGCACGCAACTGGCCGTGAATGTCACCGGCTGGGCGACCACCCCTCCCGGCCAGACCGGGACGGCTGATGCGACGTTCGCCGGGTCGCTGCGGGTGATCGGCGGCTCCGGCCCCTACGCGGGGGCCCAGGGGACCGGGCGCATGACGGGCATCCGCAAGGCAGCCCTGGGGAGCCCGGTGACCCTGACCTTCTCGATCACGGTGCAGAAGTAGATCCTCAGGGCAGAAATCCGTTCCCGGGACTTCCGAGGCAGTTTGTTATTAGAGTGATCTATGTGATTCATGGGTCGTGATTGCCCGGCTGCCTGGGGACAGCCGGGGAGGCGGGCCGTGATCTGACTGTTATGATTCCCGGGTCGCCGTACGGCGGCACCCGACGCAACAGCGCCGAATCCGCGGCCATCCGCTGGCCGGGGAACCGGGGACCCAGGTTCGTGGGGCGAATCGGGCGGTGATCCGTCACCGCACCGTAGGGCGATCCCAGCCCGAGCCCGTCAGCTCACCCGGTAGGCCTCCAGGGATAGGGGAGAACGTGCAGGACCAGCGCCCAGGGTCTCGACGACCGCGCCCGCGCAAGATCTGGACCACCGCCATCGCCGTCATGGCCGTGGCAGTCACCGGGCTCATCGCCCCGTCGGCCACCCACGCCGACCTCCGCCAGGACATCGCCGACGCCGAGGCGTGGATCCAGAAACTCGAGATGGCGGCCGCGGCCGCCCACGGCCGGGTCGAGGAGGCGCAGTACGCGCTGGAGCTCCTGCGCCAGAAGATGACCAAGACCAAGGACAAGGTCGCCCGCGCCAACACTCGCCTCACCGATACCCAGGACTCCATCGGCCGGTACGCCGCCACCGCATACCGCTCGGGCGGCATCGACTCCTCGCTGCAGCTCCTCCTGGTCGACGACCCGCAGGAGTTCCTCGACCAGGCCGTGATCCTCGACATCATCGCGTCGGGCCAGTCCGCCGCGCTGCGCCGCACCCAGACCGCGCGCGTCGAGCTCGCCCAGGCCTCCGCGGAGCTCGCCCAGCAGGAGGCCCAGGAGGCCCAGGCACTGCAGTGGCTGGAGCAGCAGGAAGAGGACTTCAACAACAAGGTCGCCGCGTCCCAGGACTACCTCGCGGGCCTCGAGCAGGAACTCCGCGAGCAGATCGCGGCGGAGAAGGCCCGCCGGGAGGCGGAGGCCAAGGCGGCCGCCGAGGCCGCCGCCGCCGCTCTCACCGCGGGTGCGACGGGCTCGTCCGGCTCCTCGGGAGGCACCACCTCCGCGAATGGCGGCCCGAATGACGGCGGCGCGCACAACTCCAACGGCGCCCCGGCCGCGAGCGTCGGCTCGGACACCCAGGCCATCGTCGTGAACTACGCGCTGGCCCAGGTCGGCAAGCCGTACAGCTTCGCCGCGCAGCCCCCGGACTCCTGGGACTGCACCAAGCTCACCTCCGTGGCATGGGCCCAGGTCGGCGTCCAACTCACGCCGTACTCCTACACGCAGGCGCAGGAGGTGCAGCGCATCTCCCCTGATGAGCTCCAGCCCGCTGACCTGCTGTTCTTCTTCGAGAACGGCGCCCACCACGCGTCCATGTACATCGGCGGCGGCATGATCGTCGAGGCGTCCAGCCCCGAGGTCGGCGTGCGCGTGACCGATGTCTGGAACTCCTGGAACGTCGAGCACTTCTCGTGGGCGGGCCGCCCCTACATGTGATCGACCCCGCGTCCCACGGGACGCGGGCGTGACTCCTCCTCGCGAAGGCCCCGACATTGTCGGGGCCTTCGTCGTTGCGGGCGCTAATGTGGCGAGGTGACCGCGGCGGCCCCCCTGGTCCTCGGACGCACGACGTTCGCGGTCCATGACCTCGTCGTCATGGCGATCGTCAACCGCACCCCCGACTCGTTCTTCGCGGGGGCGCGCACCTTCGGTCTGACCGAGGCACTCGAGCGCGCCGACCAGGTCATCGCGGAGGGCGCGCGCATCGTGGACGTCGGCGGCGTCAAGGCCGCACCCGGCGAGGAGGTCAGCGACGCCGAGGAGACCCGGCGGGTCATCGACGTCGTCGCCGGCATCCGCGAGCGCCACCCCGACGTCGTCATCTCCGTCGATACCTATCGGGCCTCCGTCGCCGACCTCGCCTGCCAGGCCGGGGCTGACCTCGTCAACGATGCGTGGGGCGGCTGGGACCCCGAAGTTGCGGGAGCGGCGGCCCGGCACGGCGCGGGACTGGTGTGCACGCACGCCGGAGGGCTGGAGCCCCGGACCCGCCCACATCGGGTGGAGTACGCCGACGTGGCCGCCGACGTGCGCGCGACGGTGACCTCGCTGGCGGAGCGGGCGGTGGCCGCGGGGGTGCGCCCTGACGGGATCCTCATCGACCCCGGGCACGACTTCGCGAAGAACACCCGGCACTCCCTCGAGGTGACCCGGCGCCTGCCCGAACTCGTCGACACCGGATGGCCCGCACTCGTGGCGCTCTCGCGCAAGGACTTCATCGGGGAGACCCTCGATCTGCCGACCGACGAGCGGCTCGAGGGCACGCTGGCCGCGACCGCCGTGAGCGCATGGCTCGGCGCCCGGGTCTTCCGCGCGCACGACGTGGCCGCCACGGTGAGGGCGCTGGGAATGGTCGCGGCGATCCGTGGCGACATCGACATCGCCTCGGGGAAGCGAGGACTCGCGTGAGCGTGATCTGCGCCGGATTCATCCCCGCCGCTCCCCTGCTGGTGCCGCTCCTCGCCGGCTCGGACGTCGCGCGCGACGAGCGCCTGCGCGAGGCCGTGCGCACCGTGGTCGGCGATGTCGTCGGCTCCCTGAGGCACGGTGCCTCCTCGGTCGTCGTCATCGGCCCCGCCTCCGAGACGTCCTCCTACGCCGGCACCTGGGACTTCTCACGGCTCGGGCTGCGCCTGCGCGGCGACGGGCCGGGGACGCTCCCGACGCCGCTGGGGGTCGCCGCGTGGTTCCTCGACGACGCCGGCACCGCCGCACCCCGCGAGTATGTCGGCGTCTCCGATCGCGCCCCGGCCGCCGCCTGCGCGACGCTGGGCCGGTCCCTGGCCGAGGGGCGCGACATCGCCCTGCTCGTCGTCGGGGACGGCAGCGCTCGGCGTGACGAGAAGGCCCCCGGGTACCTCGACCCACGCGCGGCGGACTTCGATGCGCGGGCGGTCGCCGCACTGGCCTCCGGCGACCCCGAGGCGCTCCTCGCACTCGAGCCGGACCTCGCACGGGAGCTCCTCGCCGCCGGACGGGCGCCGTGGCAGGTGGCCGCGGGTGCCGCTCAGGAGGCCGCTCCGGCGGATGGATGGACCGCGCAGGTCCTGCTGGAGGAGGCGCCGTACGGCGTGGAGTACGTGGTCGCCCGCTGGCGCAGGCCATGACGCCCAGGGTGCGGGACGACAGGTCACGAAGGTGGCTCCCGCACCTGGACTCGAACCAGGAACCTACCGGTTAACAGCCGGACGCTCTGCCGATTGAGCTATGCGGGATCGGCCCCGAAGGGCGAGGGACAGGATAGCAACGGGCGCTAGAGGCCCAGGGTCGACCTCAGGTCGGCAAGGGCCTCCTCGGCGCGCCTGCGCAGGTCCGGGTCCTCAGCGTTCAGGCCGGGGTCGAAGGTCACCGTCCAGCGCATGTCGTCGCCGCTGCGGCGCGCCACGATGCGGATGCCGAGGTCGCCTTCGAGCGCAACCTTCTCGCTCACCACGACATTGGAGGTGACCCGCTCGTACACCACCGTGGGAAGCCGCTGCAGGTCCTCCGGGGAAAGGTGCCAGACCTGGTCCGGTGCCTGGCGGTTCGGACGCGCCTCGACGACAAGGATGGCGTCGTCGGTCCAGGTCGCCTTGGTCACGCAGTCCCACGGCAGCCGCAGCGGGTTGGTGTCGACGACGTACAGGGCGGCATCGGTCGCGATGACGTAGGTGCCCTCCGGCCGGCCGCGCAGCGTGCTCCACGCCAGGATGCGCTCGCCGGAGTCCACGGCCGAGCTCACCGGCGCGGGCGTGCGGCCCCACTTCATCCGACGTCCCCGCGCTGGTCGACGAGGTCGCGCCGGTAGGCCTCCAGCGCCATGAGGTCAGCGAACGCCGCGGCGTGCTCGGGCGTGCCCTCCTCCGCGCGCTGCAGGCGGCCGCGCAGGTCCGCGATGCGGCGCGTGGCATCGAGCTCGAGCAGGCGGGCGATGACGGACGTTGCGAAGCGAGCGTCCGTCGCGTCGGACACCGGAAGCGGCTCGACGGACAGGGCACGCACGAGAGTGCGCTGGGCGTCGTCGACGCAACGGTCGAGGACCGCGTCGATCCACGTGAGGCCGACGACTTCCGCGCGCGGCCCGCCCGCGGCCACGATCGCCTCGTGCACGCCCGCGAGCGCAGGCTCGGTGTAGGCGTGAACCTCGACCGCGGCGTACCAGCCGCTCACCAGCGCTGGCTCCTGGAGCGCGCACTTGAGGGCCTCGCGCTGGACGACGATCGCGGGATCGCGAGACTCGGGCCGGCGGGCCGGCGTGGCGCCCGCCTCCGGCACCTTCCCGCCGACGGCCCGGCTCACCGCGGCGGCGTCCATGCCCAGCCAGCCGGCCAGGCGCCGGGTGTACTCCGGGCGCAGTGCCGGGTCCTTGATCCGGGCGACGATCGGAGCCGCCTCTCGGAGGGCAGCAACGCGGCCCTCCGCACTATCCAGGTCGTACGCCGCCAGCGCCGAGCGGATCGCGAACTCGAAGAGGGGCACGCGATGGTCCACGAGGGCCTTCACCGCGACGTCGCCGTGCTTCTGCCGAAGCTCGCACGGGTCGAGGCCGTGCGGCTCGACGGCCACGAACGTCTGCGCCACGAAGCGCTGGTCGTCGTCGAAGGCCTTGAGGGCAGCGCGCCGCCCCGCCTCGTCGCCATCGAACGTGAAGACGACCTCCCCGCGCATGCGGTCGTCGTCCATGAGCAGCCGTCGCAGGACCTTGATGTGCTCCGAGCCGAACGCCGTTCCGCACGTGGCGACGGCGACAGGCACCCCGGCCAGTTGGCAGGCCATGACGTCGGTGTAGCCCTCGACGACCACGACGCGCTGCTGCTTGGAGATCTCCTTGCGCGCCCGGTCGATGCCGTAGAGGACCTGGCTCTTCTTGTAGAGCAGGGTCTCGGGCGTGTTGAGGTACTTGGGACCGTCATCGTCCTCGAGCAGTCGGCGCGCTCCGAAGCCCACCACGTCGCCCGCGAGGTCGCGGATCGGCCAGATGAGGCGGCCGCGGAACCGGTCGTAGACGCCGCGGCTGCCCTGGGAGACCAGCCCGGCAGCGAGGAGCTCCTCGTCGGAGAACCCGCGCTGGCGGAGATGGGTGGTGAGCGCATCCCACGACTTCGGGGCAAAGCCGAGCCCGAAGTCCGTCGCGACATCACCGTCGAAGCCGCGTTCGGCCAGGAAGGCACGCGCCGGTGCCGCATCAGGGGCGCTGAGTCGCTGCGCGAAGAACTCGGCCGTCAGCTTGTTCGCCTCGGTGAGCCGGGTGCGCTGCCCCTGCTGGCGGTTCACGCCCGCACCGCCTTCGGCGTACCGCAGCGTCTCCCCGGTGCGCGCCGCGAGCTTCTCCCACCGACTCGGCGAAGGTCAGGTGATCGACCTTCTGGACGAACGTGATGACGTCACCGCCCTCCTGGCAGCCGAAGCAGTAGTACATGCCCCGGCTGGGGGTGACGTGGAAGCTCGGCGAGCGCTCGTCATGGAAGCGGCACAGGCCCTTGAGCGAGCCTCCGCCCGCCGGCTTGAGGGCGACGTAGTCGCGGACCACCTCGTCGATCCGGGCCTT
>JBJTJS010000099.1:0-9942 GCA_046096085.1 bacterium | reverse complement strand
GCGCTGCACCTTCCCGAGTACGACGCCGACGCCCTGCAGGGCTCGGTCATCAGCGCCGACGACGTCCGGGAGGTCACCGCCGCCCTCCTGGCGATGTCCCGATCGGAGCGCGCTGCGCTCCCCGTGATGCACCCGGGCCGGGTCGATGTCATCGCGGGCGGCGCGATGATCCTGCGCTCGATCGTGGATGAGGTGGGCGCGGAGTCCGTCGTCGTGAGCGAGCACGACATCCTCGACGGCATCGCCTGGGGCCTCCGGTCGCTGTAACGCCTTGCGGGCCGGTTACGGTAACGCCGTGGGGATCACCATCCGCGACGTCGCGCGCGAGGCGGGAGTGTCGACGGCGACCGTCTCCCGGGCGCTCCGGGGCCTGCCGCACGTCGACCCGCAGACGCGCGAGCACGTGGCGCGGGTCGCCGCCGAGCTGGACTACGTCGCCTCGGCGAACGCCTCCCGCCTCGCCAGCGGCCGGCAGGGCACCGTCGCGGTTATCACCCCGTCGCTGTCGCGCTGGTTCTTCGCCACCGTCCTCGCGGGGATCAGCGAGGTCCTGCAGGCGGAGGACCTCGACCTGCTCGTGCACTCGGTCGAGGATGCGTCCGCGCCGAGCCTCCCCAGCGAGCGCCGGCTTCGGGGGCGGGTCGATGGCGTCATCGCGGTCGCGCTCCCGGCCGACGATGCGCGGGGCCTCCGCGGCATCGGGGTGCCCCTCTCGCTGATCGGGGCCACCGCGGACGACGTTCCGTCGGTCACCATCGACGACGTCGAGGCGGCCCGCACCGCGACGGCCCACCTCATCTCCCTGGGACACGAGCGCATCGGCCTCATCAGCAGCGGCGACGACCCCTCCGCGGACTCGGCGGGCAGTTGGCGCAGGGAGGGGTTCCGCGTGGCCATGGAGGACGCGGGCATCCCCATCGACACCCGGCTGCACGCCGACGGCGGGTTCACCGTCGACGGCGGGGAGACCGCGATGGCGGCGCTCCTCGCGCGCCCCGACCGGCCGACGGCGGTGTTCGCGCTGTCCGACGAGATGGCCTTCGGCGCGATGCGCTCGCTGCGCCGGCACGCCCTGCGTCCGGGCCATGACGTGGCCCTCATCGGGATCGACGGCCACGACCTGTCCGGCCTGCTGGACCTGTCCACGGTCGCGCAGCCGGTCTCCGACATGGGTCGCATGGCGGCGGAGCAGGTCCTGCGCCAGTGGCGCGGGGAGACGGCGGAGCCGGTGCGCGCGCCGACGAGCCTGGTCGCCCGTGGGAGCACCCTCCCGGTCGCCGAGGCCGTTGCCCTGGCCTGATTCGGGCCGGCGGCGGCCGCACTAGGCTGCGGCCATGGCGACGACGATCGAGATAGGAACCGGCGCGGGCGCGATGCCCGCCCTCTACGCGCAGCCCCCGTCGGGGCGCGGCCCCGGCGTGGTCGTCATCCAGGAGTGGTGGGGACTCCTCCCGCACATCGCCTCCGTCGTCGACCGCCTCGCCGACGCGGGCTTCGTGGCCCTTGCCCCGGACCTGTACCGGGGCGAGACCACGACGGAGCCCGACGAGGCGGGCAAGCTCATGATGGGGCTGCGCGTGTCCCAGGCGGCGACCGACATCGCCACCGCGGCCGACCACCTCGTACGCACCGGTGCCCTCCCCGACGATCGTGTCGGGACCATGGGCTTCTGCATGGGCGGGGGACTCGCCCTCCTCGCCCCGACCGTGAGCCCGCACATCGCGTGCACCGCCGCGTTCTACCCGGCGATGCCGTGGCCCGACTACCACCCCGCGTGGGCGAACTACGCCGGGCGCGAGGCGCTCATCCATCAGTGCGAGTCCGACATCGCCTCGACGGGGCCCGACATCGCGCGCTACGCGGCCGAGATCGCCTCCCATGGCGGCACCGCCGTCATCGTCGACTACCCGGGGACCCAGCACGCTTTCTTCAACGACGACCGGCCCGAGGTGTACGACGCCGCCTCCGCCGCGGCCGCCTGGGAGAGCTCGCTGGCGCTCTTCCACCGCGTCCTCGATGGCCCGTTCTCCTAGTCGGCGGCTCGCGGAGCTCGACCAGCGGATCGTCGCCTGCCGCGCCTGCCCGAGGCTGGTCGCCTGGCGGGAGGAGGTGGCCCTCACCCGGCGATCGGCGTACGCCGACCAGGAGTACTGGGGGCGCCCCATCACCGGGTTCGGGCCCGCGCGACCGGGGATGCTTATCGTCGGCCTCGCGCCGGCCGCCCACGGGGCGAACAGGACGGGCCGCATCTTCACCGGCGACCGCAGCGGGGACTGGCTCTTCGCGTCGCTGCACCGCCTCGGCCTGGCGTCGCAGGCGCTGTCGGTGTCCCGCGACGACGGGCAGGAGCTCAGCGGCGTGCGCATCACGGCCGCCGTGCGGTGCGCGCCGCCCGGCAATGCGCCGACACCCGAGGAGCGCGACACGTGCGCGCGCTACCTCGTCGACGAGATGGGGATCACGGACCCGCCCGTGATCGTGGCCCTGGGCGGGTTCGCCTGGCAGTCGGTCCTGCGTGCCCTGGCGGCGCTCGGCGGCGAGATCCCCCGCCCCCGGCCGCGGTTCGGGCACGGCGCGACGGCGAGAGTCGGCTCGCGGTGGCTGCTCGGCTGCTACCACCCGAGCCAGCAGAACACCTTCACCGGCCGGCTCACCGAGCCGATGCTCGACGACGTCCTCGGCCGCGCCCGCGATCTCGCGTCGGCCAGCGGCGTAGCCTGAGGGCGCCCCCGTAGTCCAATCGGCAGAGACGCCCGGCTTAAACCCGGTCCAGTGAGGGTTCGATCCCCTCCGGGGGCACCGAGGGCCCGCGGTCCGGATTGCGGGTCGGGATTGCTTCCCCGGGCGAATCCGTTAACGTGGAAGAAGAGCCCCTGCCGGGGCCCGTCCCGAGGAAGGCCGATCCAGCATGCAGACCGCGAATCCGATCCTGTCCCGCATCGACCGCGACGCGGCTCAGGCAGCGTCGAGCGGCCCGGGCTTCGCCTACGAGGAGGGCCGCAGCGCCGTGGCCGCCGCCCAGGCGCCTGAGGTCGCCCCGCGGGACGGCTCCGCCGGCCCTGCTGCGACCGCTCCGGCGAGCGCTGCCGCGACCTCCGCTGCCGTCCGCTCAGCGGGCGCCGGCTACTACGCCGGGGTGCAGATCCCGGCCCCCGTCGGGGAGCGCGACACCTTCGCCGACGTCATGGTCAAGAGCGCCATCATGTTCGGCCTCGCGGTCGTCGGCGCCTTCGTCGGGTGGGGCCTCACCGCGGCCGCCCCCGGCATCGGCACCGGGATCGTGCTCGTGGCGACGGTCGGCACCCTCGTCCTCGGCCTGGTCAACGCGTTCAAGCGCCAGGTGAGCCCGCCGCTCACCCTGCTGTACGCCGCCTGCTCCGGAGTCTTCCTCGGCGCCATCAGCTACTGGTACAACGAGCTGGCGCTGCAGTCGGACTACGAGGGCCTGGTGCTGCAGGCGGTCCTCGCCACGTTCACCACCTTCGGCGTGATGCTCCTGCTCTACGGCACGGGCATCGTCAAGGTGAACGGCCGCTTCATGAAGATCATGATCGTGGCGATGGTGTCGTATCTCTTCATCGGCATCGCCTCCCTCGTCGCGGCTCTCCTCGGCGTGGGCGGTGGATGGGGTTTCTACGGCGTCGGGACGCTGGGCCTGCTGCTGTGCGTCTTCGGAGTCGGGCTGGCGGCGTTCAGCCTCATGCTGGACTTCGAGGCCATCAAGCAGGGCATCGCCATGGGGCTGCCCGAGCGCGAGTCGTGGCGCATGTCCTTCGGGCTGCTCGTCACGCTGGTGTGGCTCTACCTGGAGTTCCTGCGCATGTTCGCGATCATCGCGTCCGGCCGGGAGTAGTCCCGACCCGATCGGCAGCCCGGCTCAGGCAAGTTTGCGCGCGGCGCGCTGCATGTCGTACTCGTGCACGATGGCCGTGGCCTGCCCGTGGGACAGGTCGTGCTCGTTGCGCAGCCAGGTGACCTTCTCGTCGAACCTGAGGAAGGCCGGGCCATCCTCCAGGACCACGAACCACTCCTTCATCTGCCGTCCGGTCGTCTCGGGGATCCGGGCGACCAGGGCCCGATGTGTCTCCTCGGAGTGGTGCAAGGTCATGGGGCGCTCCTTCGCGTCGACGGGGCTGCTCCCTCCACCGTAGGGCCTCCGGCGCCCCGTGGGGAGGGGGTCCGCGGATCCGGCCCGGCTAGCCTGCCCGCATGACCGCCGAGGAGGACCTGCGCCGGGAGGCCGATCGGGTGGTGGACCGGCTGCGCACGATGCCCCTCGCCCGGCTCGCCGCCTCGGCGCCCGGGGCGCGAGCCCTCGCCCAGGGCCTCGCGGACCGGTCTGCCGACCTGGCCGGGCAGCAGCGGCGGGAGGTGCCCGACGTCGGTGATGCCGCGGTGGGCGACCAGGTGGCGGTCATGGTCGCGGACCTGCTCGCCCTGCGCCCGCCGCCGCAGGAGTGCGCCGGGGCCGCGGAGGAGCTCGCGCGCTACCGGCGCGCGCTGTAGGAGTCCTCGGGCACGGCGGGGAGGATCTCGCCCTCCCCGCCCAGCCGCCACGCCGCGATCACCTCGGGCAGGAGCGCCTGGGCCGCCGCCTCGTAGCCGTCGGTGGACGGATGGAAGCGGTCGGCGGCGAACATCACGTCGGGCCGCTCGTCGAACTCCGGGCCCAGGCGCGCGCCCAGCGACACCGGCCGGCCGCCCTCGGCGAGCGTGGCGTCGGCCTGTGCCCGCGCGAGGAGGCGCGAGCGACGGCGCATGATGCTGCGCAGCGGCTGCGGCACGGGCTTGACCGTGCCCAGGTCGGGGCAGGTGGCCATGACGACGTGGGTGCCGGACTCGCGCAGCCTCCGGATGGCGGCGCGCAGGCGCCGCGCGGAGAGGTGGCGGGGCACCAGGTGCGTGACGTCGTTCGCGCCCACGATGATCACCGCGACATGCGGGCGGGTCCACAGGGCGCGGTCCACCTGGGCGTCGAGGTCCTTCGCCTGGGCGCCGATGACCGCGTGGTTGCTCAGCGTCACCGACCGGCCGGAGACCTCGGAGAGGGCCTCGGCGAGGAGGGCCCCCGTCGTGTCCCGGGGACCGTCGGCTCCCAGGCCCGCGGCGGCCGAGTCGCCGAGCATGGCGAGGCGGATCGAGGTTCCCGGGCCCGTGCCGTAGCGGCCGTCGGCGTACGGGGCGGAGGTGGTGCGCCGGCCGATGCGGCGATGGGCCTCGTAGGCCTGGGCGGTGAGGATGCCCAGCGCCGCGACCGCGGACGCGGCGACGGCTCCCGCGGTGCGCGCGGCGGCGGTGCGGCCCGGAGGCACGGCTATCGGCTCGCCTTGCGCAGGAAGGAGCGCACGGCCTCGCGCGCGTTGTCGCGGATCTCCGGGCCGTGCGTGAATGCCGCGATGGCGTATTCGACCTCGCCGAGCGCATGCGCGGTCTGGACGTTCTGCCGGAAGGACGTGCAGAAGGCCTTGGTCGGCCAGCTCATCCGCGAGTTCATGTTGAAGATGGAGTCGCCGGTGATGAGGACGCCGCTGGCCGGGTGCAGCAGCGAGATGTGGCCGGGGGTGTGGCCCGGCGTGTGCATGACGCGCAGCCCGCCGGCGACCGGAAGCACGTCCCCGTCGTGCAGGCGCTGGGCCACGGCGGTGGGGCGGAAATCGCCCCACGGAGTGCGCGACATGAGCCGCCCGGAGGTCTTCGACACGTCTCCCGGTGCGCGCGTGCCGGACTCGACGTAGCCGGCGTCCTCCGCGTGGACGTCGACGCCCTGGGCTGCGGACTCCGACACCAGCTGGGCCGCGCCGCTCGCGTGGTCGAAGTGCGCATGGGTGAGCAGGATGCGCTGGACGTCGCGGGGATGCTTCCCGAGGGCAGACAGGGCGCGGACGATCTTGGCGGGCGCGCGCTTGAGGCCGCAGTCCACGAGGGTGACGGATCCATCGTCGTCGACGAACGCGTAGGAGTTGATGAAGTCGCCCAGGGTCGGGATCCGGTGCACGCCAGGGGCGAGGGTGACGATGGGCGCCTTGCTCATGGTCACAGACTAGGCTCTGGTCTCGTGCGCGTCGTCGACTCGGTCGTGGATCTCATCGGCAACACCCCTCTCGTGCGGCTGAATCGCGTCACCGAGCCCGCCGAGGGCGACGGCTCTGCCGGCGCCACGGCGGGCCGCATCGCCTGCCCCGTCTACGCCAAGGTGGAGTACCTCAACCCCGGCGGATCGGTGAAGGACCGCATCGCCGTCCGCATGATCGAGACGGCGGAGCGGGAGGGCCTGCTGCAGCCCGGGGGCACCATCGTGGAGCCCACCTCCGGCAACACCGGGGTGGGCCTCGCGCTCGTCGCCCAGCAGCGGGGCTACCGCTGCATCTTCGTCTGCCCGGACAAGGTGTCCCAGGACAAGCAGAACGTCCTGCGCGCGTACGGCGCCGAGGTCGTCGAGTGCCCGACCGCCGTCGATCCGGACGACCCGCGCTCGTACTACTCCGTGAGCGACCGGCTCGCGCGCGAGATCCCCGGCGCCTGGAAGCCCGACCAGTACTCCAACCAGGACAACCCGCGGTCCCACTACGAGACGACGGGCCCGGAGATCTGGGAGCAGACCGACGGCAGGGTGACGCACTTCGTCGCGGGCGCCGGCACCGGCGGGACGATCAGCGGTGTCGGGCGCTACCTCAAGGAGGTCAGTGACGGTCGGGTGCGCATCATCGCCGCCGATCCGGAGGGCTCGGTCTACTCCGGCGGCACCGGTCGCCCGTACCTCGTCGAGGGCGTCGGCGAGGACTTCTGGCCGACGACGTACGACCCCGGCATCGCCGACGAGGTCATCGCGGTGAGCGACCGGGACTCCTTCGAGATGACGCGCCGCCTCGCGCGCGAGGAGGGCCTCCTCGTCGGGGGATCGTGCGGCATGGCCGTGGTCGCGGCACTCGACGTGGCGCGGAGGGCGTCTGCGGACGACATGGTGGTCGTCCTCCTGCCCGACTCGGGCCGCGGCTACCTGTCCAAGGTCTTCAACGACGAGTGGCTGGCGTCGTACGGCTTCGGTCCCTCCGAGGGCGAGCGCACCGTCGGCGACGTCCTGCGCGGGAAGTCCGGCGACCTCCCGCCCTTCGTGCACGCGCATCCGACCGAGTCCGTGCGCGAGGCGATCGACACCCTGCGCGAGTTCGGCGTGTCCCAGATGCCGGTCGTCCGCGCGGAGCCGCCGGTCATGGCGGCCGAGGTCGTGGGCTCGGTGGTGGAGCGGGACCTGCTCGATGCGCTCTTCGCCGGCCGTGCCGCTCTTGCCGACACGCTGGACCAGCACATGTCGCCCCGGCTGCCGCAGGTGGGCGCGGGGGAGCCGGTGTCGGCCGCGGTCGCGGCGCTGGAGGACTCCGACGCGATCCTGGTGCTCGAGGACGGCAAGCCGGTGGGGGTGCTGTCCCGCCAGGACCTGCTCGGCTACCTCGCCGGCTGTGCACCGCGCTAGCCGCCCGTGAACCGCGTTTCGGGCCGAGGCATCGCGGTTGGTGGGGGGCTGGGCAAGGTTTCCGACCGGCCCGTCAACGGCTCCAGATGTCGCCGACCGTGAAGCCGGTGGGGAACGGGTCCGTCGGGTCCACGACGTAGTCGGCGAAGCCGGTGATCCACGCGTGCCCGGTGATCTCGGGGACGACGGCGGGCACGCCGCCGAGGTCGACCTCGTCCACGAGGCGCCCGATGAACACGGTGTCGGTGATGCTCTCGTGCCGGAACTCCCGGCCCAGCGCGAGCCGGCCGCGGGCGTGCATCGTCGCCATGCGCGCGCACGTTCCCGTGCCGCACGGCGAGCGGTCCAGGCATCCGGTGAAGCTCGCGGGCGACTCCCAACTCGGCTGACCCGTGCCCATGGTCACGGCATTGCGACGGTCGTTGGCCGGCGATCGCGGCGGGGCGGACAGCTGCGAGATCGTCACTCCCGCGAGCGAGGGATCGAGCGGATGGCGGACCGGGTACTGCTCGCTGGCGGCCAGGGTGAGCATGCTGCCGATGCGGACGATGTCGGCACCCTCGTCGGGCGTGAGCTCCAGCCCGAAGTCGGCGGCGTCGGCGATGGCGTAGAACATCCCGCCCCAGGCGATGTCCGCCGTGACGGTGCCCACGGACGGGATCTCCACCGGGACGCCCAGGTGCGCGGCGAACGCGGGGACATTCCGGAACGTGATGGACGTGGCCTTGCCGTCGCGGACCGCGGCGGTGATCTCGATCAGCCCGGCCGGTGCCTCGAGGGTGAATCGCGTGATGGGCTCGGTGACCTCGACCATGCCGGTCTCGACGAGGACGGTCGCCACGCAGATGGTGTTGCTGCCCGACATCGCGGGGTACTCCACGTGCTCCATGATCACGTAGCCGTAGTCCGCGGCCGGGTTCGCCGAGGGCAGGATGAGGTTGCAGCAGGAGGCCGGGTAGCCGCGCGGCTCATTGAGCATGAGCTTGCGCAGGCCATCGGCGTGCGACTCCAGGTAGCGGGCCTTGTCCAGCATGGTGGCGCCAGGGACACCGTCGACGCCGCCGGTGATGACCCGTCCCGGCATGCCGTCAGCGTGGATGTCGACCGCGGTGATCCGGCGATCGAATCCCATGGCCGGCTCCTAGAGGCTGGGGAGCGCGATGCCGGACGCCGAGTGGCAGCGGTAGCCGTTGGGCACCTTGTAGAGGTACTGCTGGTGGTACCCCTCGGCGAAGTAGTAGGGCCAGTCCGCCGCAGGGGACACCTGCGTCGTGATGTCGGCGTACCCGCGGTCCTTGAGCAGCGGGGCGTACGCCGCGGCGGTGCGCTCGACGAGGTCGCGCTGCTCCGGCGTCGTCCAGAACACTGCGCTGCGGTACTGCGTGCCCGTGTCGTTGCCCTGCCGGTAGCCCTGGGTCGGATCGTGCTGCTCCCAGAAGTGGCGCAGGACGTCGTACGTCGAGATCTCGCTCTCGCGATAGGCGACGAGCACCGCCTCGGTGTGTCCGGTGCGCCCGGTGCACACCTCCTCGTACGTCGGGTGCGGGGTGTAGCCGCCCTGGTAGCCGACCGAGGTCGTGTAGACGCCGGGGAGGCGCCAGTAGATCTCCTCCGATCCCCAGAAGCAGCCCATGCCGAGGTAGATGACCGACAGGCCCTCGGGCCAGGGCGCCACCGGCAGGTCGCGCAGCGGGGTCCCGAGGACGGCGTGGTCGGCCGGGATCTCGAAGGGGTACTCGGCGCGACCGGGGAGCGCGTCCTCGGGCGTGACCATGCGCGACTTGGCGGAGGGGAAGAGGAAGGCCATGGTGGGAGTATCACCCATCTCGTAGGCTCCTGCCATGACGGAGTGGGGCACGGCCGGCTTCGAAACCCGAGCCATCCATGCCGGGCAGGAGCCCGACCCCCTGACCGGGGCCGTGGTGCCGCCGGTCTACCAGGTGTCGACGTACGCCCAGGACGGCGTCGGCGGACTGCGCGGGGGATACGAGTACTCCCGCAGTGGCAACCCCACGCGCAAGGCGCTCGAGGAGTGCCTGGCCTCGCTCGAGGGAGGTGCGCGCGGCCTCGCGTTCGCCTCCGGCCTCGCCGCGGAGGACACGCTGCTGCGCACGGTCTGCGCGCCCGGCTCGCATGCCGTCATCGGCAACGATGCCTACGGCGGCACCTACCGCCTGTTCGCGCGCGTCGCCGAGCCGTGGGGGCTGGAGCACACTCCGGTCGACCTCACCGACCTCGACGACGTGCGCCGGGCCGTGCGCCCGGTCGCGACGAAGGTGATCTGGGCCGAGACGCCGACCAACCCGCTGCTCACCGTCGTCGACATCGCGGCACTGGCGCAGGTGGCGCACGAGGCGGGGGCGCTCCTCGTCGTCGACAACACGTTCGCGTCGCCGTACCTGCAGCAGCCGCTGGCGCTGGGCGCCGACGTCGTCGTGCACTCGACGACGAAGTACCTCGGCGGCCACAGC
>JBJTJS010000098.1:0-5826 GCA_046096085.1 bacterium | reverse complement strand
GCACCGCCCCGGCCCCCACCGCGCGGGATCGCAGCCGTCCCCCCCCGGGCGCGGGCGTGCCCCGCCGCACGTGCCCGGCGACACGGCTGGGCTTCAGCTCCAGGTCCGCGCCGGGCACGTCCGCGGCGATGTCCACCGCCGCGTTGACCACCTGGTGCAGCAGTCGGCGCTGCTGCGGGTCGAGGGTGAAGTCCTGGTCCATCTCCCAACCGTGGCTGCCCACGAGGTGGATCTCGGAGGGCAGGCGCGACCTGACCGCGAGGTCGCGCAGCGAGCGCCCGGAGACCACCGCGACCGTGGTCGAGGGCAGGACCGAGAGCGCACGCAGGGCCACCACGGACTCCTCCAGGGGCCGTGCCTGGGTCGGATCCTCGACGATGGGCGCCAGGGTGCCGTCGTAGTCGCAGCAGACGAGGAGGTGGGGAGTCGTCGCCAGCGCGGTCACGGGCACCGGCAGGTCGGTCCCGGGCGGATGCGTGTCGCGTTCCTCTACGGTCTCGGGGGCCAGCGCCTCGAGGAACCCCCTCGCCCATGCCTCCACGTCCTCCTCGAAGACCGAGCGCCGCAGGGCCACCATCCGGCCGTGGCGCTCGGCGTCGCTGGACGTCGCCGCCTCCGCCATCGCGTCCTCGAGCCCGATGGTGTCGTAGGGGTTCACCAGCCATGACGCGGAGAGCTGCTGTGCCGCGCCGGCGAACTCGCTGAGGATGAGGGCCCCGCTGCCGTCGTTGCGGGTGGCGACGTACTCCTTGGCCACCAGGTTCATCCCGTCGCGCAGGGGAGTCACGACGAGGATGTCCGCCGCGAGGTAGAGGGCGACGAGTTCGTCGTAGTCCAGCATCCGGTGCAGGTACTGGATCGCCGGAGCTCCGATGCTGGCGAGCGATCCGTTGATGCGCCCCACGAGTGCCTCGACCTCGGTGCGAGCTCGCTGGTACTCCCGTATCTCGCCCCGGGTTGGCACGGCCACCTGCACGAAGACGGTCCCGGAATGGTCCAGGCCACCGCGCTCCATGAGCTCGGCGAAGGCCCGGAGGCGGATGTCGATGCCCTTCGTGTAGTCGAGTCGGTCCACGCCGAGCATCAGGGTCTGGGGATTGCCGAGCTCGGCGCGCAGCTCGCTGGCCCGCTGGCGAACGTCAGCGCGATCGGCGACCTCGGAGAAGCCACGGGCGTCGACGCCGACGGGGAACGCCTCGACCGTGACGTCGCGGTCGGGCAGCACCACCTTCCCGCCCTCGGCGTGCGCGCCGATGAAGCGCGTGCAGGCGGCGAGGAAGTTGTGGGTGTCGCCCGGCGTCTGGAAGCCGATGAGGTCCGACCCGAGCAGGCCCTCGAGCACCTGGCGGCGCCAGGGAAGTTGCGCGAAGAGCTCAGGCGGAGGGAAGGGGATGTGCAGGAAGAATCCGATGCGCACGTCCGGGCGCAGTCTGCGGATCATGTCGGGTACGAGCTGCAGCTGGTAGTCGTGCACCCAGACTCGGGCCCCGGGACCGGCGCTCTCGGCCACGTGCTCCGCGAAGATGCGATTGACGGCGAGGTAGGCGTCGAACTGGTGTCGGTGGAAGTCCGGGGTCTCGATGGCGTCGTGGTAGAGCGGCCAGATCGCGGAGTTGCAGAAGCCGGTGTAGTAGTCGGCGTAGAGGTCCTCGTCGACGGAGAGCGGCTCCAGGGCGATGCCGTCCCGCCGCATGGGCCGACCCTCCTGGCCGTAGCCCACCCACGTGCACGGCCGTGAGCGCAGCACGGAGTCCAGGGCGCTGACCAGGCCCCCGGGAGCGCGGCGCCATGGGGCATCGGGACGGTCCGCGGTATCGGTGGAGGGGGGTTCGACCGGCAGCCTGTTGGCCACCACGATGAGGTCGCCCTCCGCGTCGTGTACCTCCTCTGCGCCGCTCACCCGTTCACGATACGGGCGCGCAGCCGCTCGCATGTCCGGTCAAGGGCGGAGATGACCGAGGTGCGACCGGTCCGAGGCGAACCTGCGACAGGGACCCGCCGGCTTCGCGAATTCGCTGCCTTCGGCCGGTGTCCACTGTCACGATGGGGCGGTCGGAGGATGTGCGCCTTGTGGGGGGGCCATGCGCGGGATCTCCTGTCGTCTGCCGCGGGGCACGTGTGCCCTCGTGGCGGCGGGGGTCGTGGTGGCCGCGGCAGCGACCCTGGTACCGGTCGCGTCCGCGGACGAGGGGGCGTCGCCGGGCTCGGTCCGCAGCCTCTCCCTGGGCTTCCTGCGCGATGCGCCCACTCGCGGCGAGCCCGCGATCGCGCACTTGACCGTGGACCACGACGTCTCCGCGGCCTCCTTCGCGTCGCCTCGGGCCACGGTGGACGACACCACGACGGTGCGCGATGCCGTGGAGTCCCGTCGCATGAGGGACCTCATGCCGGGGGTCCAGCGATCGCTCAAGGCCCTGGGCTTCGCGTCGGTGGTGCTCGACGGACGGCAGTCCGAGGAGTTCCGCAACATCCTGTGCTCATGGCGCGAGGCCGTGGGCGAGGAGCCGTCGAGGGACCGCCTCGCCTCGGATGAGGCGCGCCGGATCCTGTCCATGACGCGGCTTCCGCGCCCGCGCGAGTCCCTGGTGGTCGGGCTGAACGTGAATCTCCAGTGCCAGTCCCTGGCGTGGGTGGCCGATGCGGGAAGGTCGGGTACGAGATACGAGCGGATCTTCCGCGTATCGACCGGGGCCAGCGGCCTGGGTACGTCGCCGGGCTACCACGTGATCCAGCGCCGCATCGACGGCCTGCACAACTCCTCGGCGTACCCCTCGCCGTACGGGTGGAACATGTACCGCCCGGCGTACTTCACGTCCTGGGGCGAGGCCTTCCACGGCGGGGTGACGGCATCGTCGGTCCTGTGGTACCCGTCGTCCCACGGTTGCGTGCGCATGCTGCACCCGGATGTCGACTACCTGTGGCGCAAGGGCGGCAACGCGATCGGCACCGCCGTCCACGTGTACGGCGCCTGGCAGGGCTAGTCCGCGCAATCACTGCCGGGCGGACGCCGGATGCCGGCGGCGTACAGCGCACGCACGAGCTCGCGACTGCTGACCTCCCGGGCACCCTCCTCAACGGCGACGAGACGCATGTCGGAGGAGATGTCGTAGTGGTCTCCCCCGAAGGCACGGGCCGGCACGCCGAGCCAGCGCGCGAAGGCGTGCAGTTCGTCGAGATCCCGGTCGCTGACAAGGTGGCAGAACATCGCGCCGCGCCAGGGCCAGATCGCCGGATCGACGAGGATGGCCATGCCGTCAGCCTAGGGGCGCTGCGGTGGCGAGAGGCAGTCTCACGAGGAACGTCGTGCCCCTCTCAGGAGAGGACGTGACCTCGACGGTCCCGCCGTGAGCGAGGACGAGGGAGCGCACGATCGCCAGCCCCAGGCCGGCGCCCCCGGACTCGCGGTTGCGCGATTCGTCGACGCGGTAGAAGCGCTCGAAGATCCGAGCGGCCTGCCCGGGAGGCATCCCAGGCCCGTCGTCGGCCACCGTCATGTGCACCCATCCGGGCTGTCCGGTGTCAAGACCGATGCGAATGGCCGACTGCTCAGGGGTGTGCTGGACGGCGTTCGACAGCAGGTTGTCCATGACCTGCCGAAGGCGCATGCCGTCGCCGGCGACGACAGGGGCGGCCGCCTCGACCTGCGACGTGAGCGAGATGGCGCGCTGTGGATACGCCGCGTGCGCGCCGGTGATCGCGTCCGTCGCCAGGTCCAGCAGGTCGACGGGGGCGAACTCGATCGGACGGTGCTGGTCCAGCCGCGCGAGGAGCAGGAGGTCCTCCACGAGCACCCCCATCCGCTGGGCCTCGCCCTCGATGCGCGCCATGGTGCGCGGAACGTCGTCGGCGGGGACCGCTCCCTGCCGGTAGAGCTCGGCGAAGCCGCGGATCGTGGTGAGGGGGGTGCGCAGCTCGTGGCTGGCATCCGCCACGAACTGCCGCATGCGCTCCTGGGACGCGATGGCCGAGGCCTCGGACGCCTCGCGCTCGCGGAAGGCACCCTCGATCCGGTCGATCATGGCGTTGAAGCTCGCGGCGAGGCGACCGGCCTCGGACCGGGACTCGGCGCCGGGCACCCGCTGCTGCAGCCCGCCGTCGTCCGCGGTGGCCGCGATGACGCCCGCGGTCGCCTCCACTTGGGCCAGGGGTCTCAGCGTCCAGCGCACCAGCGCATAGCCCAGCGCGGCGCCCGCGACGATGACGATGACTCCGATGATCCCCTGCAGCAGGACCAGACGGGCGAGGATGGCCTGGATGTCGGTGAGGGGAGTGGCGACGAGCACGTAGCCGAGGCCGCCCGGCAGTCGTTCGGTCACCGCCCGCCACTGCGTGCCGTCGAGGTCGATGGTCGTAGGGGTGCCTCGTGGCGGTGCGTCGACCTCGGCCCAGACAGGGAACTCCGCGCTAGCGCCGTCGGGACGGCTGACGTCGATCCACTGCGACCCGTCGGCGCTGGCGTAGCGGATGAAGTACTCGGTGGGTCCCCGGCGCTCCCCAGGCCCGTCGCCCGCGCGATCCCCTCGACCGAAGCCGCGCGGGTCTCCGCGGGGCGGTCCCTGCGCGAAGGCACGGGCCGTGTCTGTCAGCTCCATGTCCACGCGGTTCACCAGGTAGGAACGCAGCGCCAGCGTGGCGGCTGCGGCCGCTGCGGTCAGGCCGAGTGCGAGCAGGGCCACGATCGTGCCGGCGATGGTGACACGCAGCGGCAGGCGCGAGAGGCTTCCGGACATCAGCGTGGAGTTCGCAGGACGTAGCCCACGCCGCGGACCGTGTGGATGAGCCGTGGCTCGGTGGTGTCGACCTTGCGCCGTCGGTCGGAGCTGTCCGACTCGCCGACGTGGCCGTCGCCGCCGACGTCGTAGGTCCACACGTTGTCGAGGATCTGCGCCTTCGACATCACCCGGCCCTGGTTCTCCATGAGGAACCGCAGCAGCTTGAACTCGGTAGGGGAGAGCTCGACGCTCGCGCCCGCCTTGGTGACCTCGTGGGCGTCCTCGTCCAGCGTGATGTCGGCGAAGGCAAGGACGTGCGCTTCGGGGTCGTGGGCGGACGGGGGGTGGCCGGAGCGGCGTAGGACGACGCGGATGCGGGCGATGACCTCGCCGAGACTGAAGGGCTTGGTGATGTATTCGTCGCCGCCGAGGGTGAGTCCGGCGATGCGGTCCTCGACGGCGTCCCGGGCGGTGAGGAAGAGGACGGGGCAGCGCACTCCCTCGCTGCGCAGGCGGCGCAGGGTCTCGAACCCGTCGATCCCGGGCATCATCACGTCGAGCAGGACCAGGTCGGGAGCCTCGCGCGCCGCGATGCGCACGGCATCGGTCCCGCGTGAGGCTGGGGTGACCTCGAATCCGGCGTGGCGCAGGCTCGCGGTGAGGAGCTCCAGGATGTTGGCCTCGTCGTCCACGACGAGGAGCCGGGCCTCGGGGGCGGAGTCCGCGGTCACGGGCCCAGTGTGGCCCCTGAACCTGAGTGTTCGCTGTGAGCCCGTACTGCCAGCCAGCGACAAGGGGCCTGCCAGGCTTCTCCCAGGTTGAGGTCGCAGTCTCGGACTGGTCGGTGGCACGGGCCACCGGGGATGAGGAGTACACGATGAAGAAGTCGAGCGCGATCGTTCTGGCCACGGTCATCGGAGTCGGAGGCCTCGCCACGGCGGCGGCCATCCCCGCGGTGGCGGGGGCTGCGAGTTCAACCGTTCTGACGCCTGCTGCCGACGACAGCGGGACCCCAGCCCAGGATCAGGGGCTGCGGGGGCCGGGCAGGGACGGGGATCGCCCCGATCTCGCCGCCGCCATGCGCGATGCACTGGACGGGCTCGTCGCCGACGGC
>JBJTJS010000097.1:0-4782 GCA_046096085.1 bacterium | reverse complement strand
CGCCGGTTGCGCACGGCGAGCCCGGGCGAACCCCCGGCGCCTGAGGCGGGTGGACGTCCCCGTGCCAAGCCGCCGGTCCGCGCGCTCGCCCGCAGCCTGGGAATCGACCTCGCGTCGGTGACCCCGACGGGACCGCACGGCGACATCACGCGCGCGGACCTGGAGCGAGCCCAGGGTGCGCAGCGTGCCGAGACCCAGCCCGCAGCCATCGCGGTCGCGTCCGCGCGACTGGGGGAGGTGATCCCCGTCCGGGGAGTGCGCCGGGCGATGGCCGATGCCATGGTCCGGTCGGTGCAGCGCGCCCCGCACGTGACGGAGTGGGTGGACGTCGACGTGCGGCGCACCGTCGAGCTCGTCGGTCGGCTGCGATCCGACGCGGTGTTCGCGGGGGTCCGCGTCACGCCGTTGACGATCGCCGTGTCCGCGCTCGTGCATGCCATCCGTCGCACGCCGATCGTCAACGCCACCTGGCACGACCTGCCCGACGGCTCAGCGGAGATCGAGGTGCATCGCCACGTCAATGTCGGCATCGCCGTGGCGAGCCCGCGCGGGCTGGTGGTCCCGCACGTCCCGGAAGCGGATCGCCTCTCCCTGCGGGACCTCGCGGCGGCGATGACCGACATCACCGAGCGGGCCCGCTCCGGGGCGCTGACCCCGGCGGACTCGGTGGGCGGCACCATCACCGTCACCAACGTCGGTGTCTTCGGCGTCGACGGCGGGACGCCGATCCTCAACCCCGGTGAGGCCGCGATCCTCGCGATGGGCCGGTTCCTCGAGCGCCCCTGGGTCGTGAACGGCGCCCTCGCCGTGCGACCGGTGATAGAGCTCACCCTGTCCTTCGACCACCGCATCGTCGACGGGGCGGCGGGCTCCGCGTTCCTCGCGGACGTGGCCGCATTCCTCCACGACCCGCCCCAGTGATCCCGGCACCGTTGCTACGGTGCCGTCATGCGTCGCCTCATTCCCTTCGCTACGGCCCTTGCGCTCGTCTCGGGAGTACTCGTTCCCGCCGCATCCGCGGCGGGCCCCCCTGATCGTGAGCTCACGGTGAGGGTCACGATCGACGAGCGCAGGGTGGTCCCGGTCGGGATCGACCACGCGGCCGACTGGGGCGACGTCCTCCTGGAGTCGGGGAGGGCGGTGTCGGCCGGGCTCGGCCAAGGAACCTACGTCCGGCGCGGCATCGCGATCGGCGATCGCCGACTGGGCACCCAGGACACCATCCAGGTGACCTTCCCCGAGGGGAGCCTGGTCTTCCAGGCGGTGAGCTTCTGGTCCGGGCCCGCGGATGCCGCCCTGCTGGGCGGGACCGGGCAGTTCCTGGGGGCGCGCGGATCGGCCCTCGTGTCCGGGGAGGGCGCCCGGCAGGAGTGGCGGATCACCCTGCTGGGGGACACCGGCGTGACCCTCGCATCCCCGACGGTGACGGAGTACGAGCGGGAGCTCACGTCCACCCGGCGGATCGAACTGGCGGAGCCGGGCTCGACCGTCGGCAACATGACCCAGACGACGGGGAGGCTGCTCGTCGACGACTCTGCGGGCATCGCGGACTACACGGCAACGTCCACCGTGGTGCAGGACCTGCCCGGAGATCGGGAGCGGCGTGCCGTGCAGGCCATGTTCGAGTTCGGCGGCGGCACGCTGTTCGTCAACGGGATGATCGTCGCGCCCGCATCCGCGCTCCCGACCGCTCCGGCGAGGTACGCGGTGTCGGGGGGCACCGGCGTCCACGCGGGTGCCGCAGGCATGGCGGAGTACCTGCCGGGAGAGGGCGGGGTCGCCCCACGCTGGCGCTTCACGATCCATCGGCTCGAGCCGGGCGCCCAGCCGCTGCTTCCGACGATCACCGACCGCCAGGTGCAGACCCGGTACACCAGGGTGCTCGCCTCGCAGACCGCGGCGGGGGCGGCCGGCGACCTCGTCCTCGCGGGCGGATGGACCCGCGAGACCGACCGCGGACGCCCGGCCGGGGCGGCCCGCCGGGCGGACGAGAGCCAGCTCCGGGGACAGTGGGCCGTCTCCGCACAGGTCCTGTCCGTCGTGCGGCAGAACCGCGGGATCGTGCGGCAGAACCTCCTGTCGCTCGTCCAGTACTCCTGGGGCGCCGACAGCGTCCTCGTCCTGGGCGTCACACGGACCGCGCGCGACGGCGGGCCCGCCGCGACGACGGAGCGAGCGGTCATCGGCGGGCTCGGGGCCTACGTGGGCGTCTCGGGGAGCGTCTCCATGGATCCGCGCAGGCCGGGCTACTGGCATACGACGTACGACCTCGTGCGCTGAGGCTCCGGCGGCTACGGTGAGGCCATGACCGCTCCCCTGCCCGACGACGCCGACTTCGCCACGCTCTACGCCGCCTGGGACTCCGCGCACTCGGACTTCTCTGAGTTGGCCCACTCCCTGACCCAGGCCGAATGGTCGACCCCGACTGCCCTGCCCGGCTGGACCGTGGGAGACGTCGTGGCGCATGTGGCATGGATCGAGGACATGCTCGGCGGGCAGGTCGATGATCCGCACGAGCCCGACTGGGCATCCTTGCCTCACGTGAGCTCCGACTTCGGCCGATTCATCGAGGTTCCGGTCGACCTGCGCCGCTCGTGGAGTCGCGAGAGCGTGCTGGAGGAGTTGGACGCCGCGATCGAACGCCGCCGCGGGATCCTGGGCGAGGGGGAGCGCTCGAGCGAGGAACCGTTCGTGGGGCTGACGGGGCAGATGCCGCTCGGCTACCACCTGCGCATGCGCACGTTCGATGCCTGGGTGCACGAGCAGGACATCCGGGACGCCCTCGACGAGCCGGGCCATGCCGACTCGCCCGGAGCCCGGGCGACGGCCGCGCACCTGCTCCCGGGCCTGCCCAAGATCTGGGCGAAGGGGGCGGGCGCCCAGCCCGGGGAGTCCCTGGCCCTGCACGTCACCGGACCCATCTCCTTCGATCGCACCGTCGTGCTCGACGAGGACGGCAGGGCCCGCATGACCGACGAGCCCGTGCCGGCGACGACGACGATCTCCATGCCGTGGCTGACCTACCTGGGACTGTCGTGCGGTCGCGGGGATCCCGGCGGATGGATCGCCCAGGTGACCTCCACGGGAGACCGGCGACGCGCCGACGACGTGCTCGCGGCGATGCGCATCACGCCCTAGGGCGTCGAGCGTGCTTAGGATCGGCAGCGCCTGCCGCGGCATCGGGTCGCGGCCTCGCCAAGGAGTTTCCGTGCGACGTACCGCCGTTCTTGCCGCCCTGTCGGCCACCGCGCTTGCGGCCACCGCCCTCGCCGTCGCGGGGCCGGCAGGCGCCATCGGGCCCTCGATGGCTCCCGCCAAGCTCGACAAGTGCGGATTCACGCGCAAGCCCAACCTCTCGCAGTGGCCCGGCGGGACTGCCACGCTCGTGCCCCAGGGGCGCATCCCGGCGGGCAAGAACACCATCGTCCAGGGCAAGGCGGCGACGGGCCTGCCGGACGGCACCAGGATCGAGCTGCTGCGCTTCAACCCGGCGGGCAGCGGGTGCCACGGGTCCCTCGACCGGATCGGCAGCGGAATCGCCACCACGGTCAAGGGCGGCAACTACTACATCAACTTCCAGTTGGAGCGCCAGGGCTCCTACGGCTACGCCCTCCAGGCAGTGAGCGGAAGCAACAGCTACGAGATCGAGTTCCAGATCACCACGCCGTAGCCGGGAGCGGAGCGACCGGTCAGCGGCGATCGTCCAGGGCGGGGAAGGCTGTCCGCCACGCGGTCGCCGCGGCCGGGTCGACCCTCGCCGTGAGGATCTCCTCGACCTCGCCCGCCTCGGCCACCACCTCGCCGCGGGGGTCCACGACCACAGATCGGCCGCCGAGAGTGATGCCGGCGTGGCTGCCCACGCCGTTCGCCGCGACGAGCCACGCGAGGTTCTCGATGGCCCGCGCCCGCGCGAGCACCCGCCAGTGCTCGATGCGGGGCGTGGGCCACCCCGAGCACAGCAGGAAGGCCTGCGCACCGGCATCCACGAGGCCACGGAACATCTCGGGGAAGCGCAGGTCGTAGCAGGTGGCGAGCCCCGTCGGGCCCAGCGGGGTGTCCACCACGACGAGATCGGATCCCTCCGACATCACCGTGCGCTCGCCGTCGGCGAAGCCGAAGAGGTGCCGCTTGCGATAGGTCGCGACCAAGCCGCCGTCCGGCCCGATGAGGACGGCGGTGTTGTACGTGGACCCGTCGGGCGCCCGCTCGGCGAACGATCCCGCGTGCACCCAGGTCGACGACGCGGCGGCCATCGCCCGGATGGTGTCCAGCAGCGGGGAGTCGAGAGGGGCGGCCACCTCGCGGGCGACCGCGAGGTCGAAGGCGCCGGAGAGCCAGAGTTCCGGCAGCACGACGAGATCGGCATCCGGCAGTGCGTCGCGGAGAAGGCCGACGACTCGGTCGGCGCGGGCGGACGGCGCCTCGTCGGCGTCGGAGGATGCCTGGACCAGGGCAACGCGAGTCACGGCACGAACCCTACGCGGCTCCGGCCACGGACGGGCCGAGGTGATGACGGCCGAGGCCCTAGGCCGCGGGCATGCCGGCCGACTCGAGGTCGGCGAATCCACCGTCGAGGTCGTAGACGTGCGGATAGCCCAGCGTGCCCATCTCGGCTGTCGCGACGGCTGAGCGGTTCCCGCTGCGGCAGTACACGGCGTAGGTGGCCGCCCCTCTCGACTCCCCGCTGCTGGACACCATCCGGGCGATGGCCGCCGCGTCGTCGACCTGGGTGCACGCGGGATCGTTCGCCGAGCGGGCGCCCGACGGGTCCACGTACAACAC
>JBJTJS010000096.1:0-3669 GCA_046096085.1 bacterium | reverse complement strand
GAGGGCGACACCGCCCTTGATGCCGATGGCGAGCAGCAGGTACATCGAGGTGGCCTGGTACACGGCCTCGGGGAGGCGGATGTCCGCGCGCAGGCCAGCCGCGACGAGGCCCAGGACGAACGCGAGGAGCGGAGGCGACGTGAGATTCACGAGCGCCAGGTCCAGGGTCGCGCTGGCGTCCATCGCCTGCTGCTCAGCCCTGCCGGTGTCCGTGCCGTGAGCCCGGGTCAGCCCCGGTAGGCCGGGATCCCGGTCAGCGCCTGCCCGACGACGAGCGTGTGCATCTCGTTCGTGCCCTCGTAGGTGTAGACGGACTCGAGGTTGTTCATGTGTCGGATCACGGGGTACTCCAGGGTGATGCCGTTGCCACCGAGGATGCCCCGGCACTCCCGGGCGATGTCGAGCGCCTCCCGGGCGTTGTTGAGCTTGCCGAGGCTCACCTGCTCGGGAGTGATACGCCCCTGATCCTTGAGTCGTCCCAGGTGGAGGGCGAGGAGCATGCCCTTGTCGAGTTCGAGCGCGAGGTCCGCGAGCGTGCGCGGGGTGAGCTGGAAGGCGGCGATCGGGCGGTCGAACTGGTCCCGGTCGAGCGCGTACGAGATAGCCGTCTCCAGGCAGTCGCGGGCGGCTCCCATGGTCCCGAAGACGATGCCGAAGCGCGCCTCGCCCAGGCAGGAGAGGGGGCCCTTGAGCCCACGCACGCCGGGCAGCATCGCGGACTCAGGCAGGCGCACCCCGTCGAAGACCAGTTCGCTGGTGACCGATGCCCGAAGCGACATCTTGCGGTGGATCTCGTGGGCCTCGAAGCCCGGCGTGTCGGTGGGAACGACGAACCCGCGGATCCCGTCGTCGGTCTGCGCCCACACCACGGCGACCTCGGCGACGTTGCCGTTGGTGATCCACATCTTGGAGCCGTTGAGGATCCAGTCGGTGCCGTCTTGCTTCGCTACCGTCCGCATGCCGCCGGGGTACGAGCCGAAGTCGGCCTCGGTGAGTCCGAAGCATCCGATCGCCTCCCCCGTCGCCATGCGAGGAAGCCACTCCTGGCGGTGCTCCTCGGAGCCGAAGTGATGGATGGCGAACATCGCGAGAGAGCCCTGCACGCTCACCAGGGAGCGGATCCCCGAGTCTCCGGCCTCGAGCTCGGTGCAGGCCAGCCCGTAGGCCACCGCCGAGGTGCCCGCGCAGCCGTACCCCTCGAGGTGCATGCCCAGCAGCCCGAGCTCCCCCATCTCGCGCGCCAGTTCCCGGGCCGGGAGCGTGCCGGTGTCGAACCACTCCGCGACGTTCGGCTTGATCCGGGCATCGACATAGGAGCGAACGACGTCTCGGATCGCCCGCTCCTCCTCGTCAAGGAGGCTGTCGAACGCGATGAGGTCGAGCGGTGCGACGGGTGAACCTGACATCGGACTCCTCTACCTCTCCCGTGACGACCCGGCCGCGGGCGGACCAAGGGCCGGCCACTCGACGATAGTGCCACTCCCGGGGAAGCGCGATCCCTCAGGCATCGATGCGACCGCGGTCCAGGGCAGACCCTCCGGCGACGATGAAGTCGCGTCGCGGTGCGACCTCGCTGCCCATGAGCAGGTCGAAGACCCCCGAGGCCGCCTCGGCGTCAGGGACCGAGATGCGCCGCAGCTGGCGGGTCCCGAATCCCATCGTCGTCTCGCGCAACTGGGAGGCGTCCATCTCGCCGAGGCCCTTGTAGCGCTGGACGGGATCCTTCCAGCGACGGCCCTTCTTCTCCAGGTCCTTCAGGGTGGCCCTCATCTCCGCGTCGGAGTAGGTGTAGCGGACCTCCCCGGGCTTGCCCCCGCTGCCGAGGACGTCGATCCGGTGGAGCGGTGGCATCGCGGCGTACACCCGGCCGGCCTCGAGGAGGGGGGTCAGGTAGCGGTGCATGAGGGTGAGGAGCAGGCACCGGATGTGCGCGCCGTCCACGTCGGCGTCGGACATGAGAATGACCTTGCCGTACCGCACCTGGTCGGGATCGAAGCTCCGCCCCGATCCGGCCCCGATGACCTGGATGATGGCGGCGCACTCGGCATTCTTGAGCATGTCCGCCAGGGAGGCCTTCTGCACGTTGAGGATCTTCCCCCGGATCGGGAGCAGTGCCTGGAACTCCGCGTCCCGGGCCATCTTGGCAGTGCCGAGCGCGCTGTCGCCTTCGACGATGAAGAGCTCATTGCGCTCGAGGTCTTCGCTGCGGCAGTCCACGAGCTTGGCGGGGAGGGCCGAGGATTCCAGGGCGGTCTTGCGACGCTGCGTGTCCCGGTGGGTGCGTGCCGAGACCCGGGCTCGCATCGCCCCGACGACCTTCTCGAGCAGGGCCTTGCTCGACGCCTTCTCCCCCCTCGGCGGGCTCTCGATCCAGCGCGCCAGCTCACGCGTGACCACCTGGGCCACGATGCGCGAGGCCGCCGGCGTGCCCAGGATCTCCTTCGTCTGCCCCTCGAACTGCGGTTCGGGTACCCGCACGGCGACGACGCCCACGAGGCCCTCGAGCGCGTCCTCCTTGGTGATCGCCTCGTCCGATGCGCGGAGCACGCGCGCCGACTTGGCCTGCTCATTGAGCACCTTGACGAGGGCCCGCTCGAAGCCCGCGACGTGCGTGCCGCCCTTGGCGGTCGAGATGACGTTGACGAACGAGCGGACGTCCGTGTCGTAGCCGGCCATCCACCGCAGGGCGATATCGACCGTGAGCTCGCGCTCGACCTCCTGCGTCGACATGTGCCCCTTGTCATCGAGGACCGGAACATTCTCGTGGAAGTGGCCCTGCCCCCCGAGGCGGATGATGCCGGTGATCGGATCGCCTCCCGCCAGGTGCTCGACGTACTCGGTGAGCCCGCCCCGATGGCAGAAGGTCTCGACGTCCTCTCCCGCGCGCTCGTCGCGCAGGGTGACCGTGAGCCCCGGGACCAGGAAGCTCGTCTGGATGAGGCGGTCGCGGATGGCGGCGAGGTCGTACGACGCATCCTTGGTGAAGACCTGGGCGGACGCGGGTGCCCGTGCGACTGCGCGGTACCGACCCGGTGACGCGCAGCCCTCCCCTGCGCTGGAAGGGCGCGTCCGGCCCGAGGCCGTCGAACGAGCCGGCGAGCCCTCGCCGGAAGGAGACGGCGTGCGTCTTGGCTCCCCGGTCCACCTCCACGTCGAGACGCGCGGACAGCGCGTTGACTACGGACGCACCCACCCCGTGGAGTCCGCCGGAGACGCCGTAGCTGCTGCCCCCGAACTTGCCCCCGGCATGGAGCTTCGTCATCACCACCTCGACGCCGCTCAGCTTCGTCTTGGGCTCGATATCGACGGGGATCCCACGACCGTCGTCGCGCACCTCGACCGAGCCATCCGCGTGGAGGACGACCTCGATGCGCTTGGCCCAGCCCCCCATCGCCTCGTCGACCGCGTTGTCCACGATCTCCCAGAGGCAGTGCATCAGGCCGCGGCTGTCGTTGGAGCCGATGTACATGCCGGGGCGCTTGCGGACGGCATCGAGGCCCTCGAGGACGGCGAGGTGGCGGGCACTGTAGCCCGAGCCGCCGGGGCCACCCTCCGGGGCCGACGCGCGGGCCCGCGTCTTCGGCGGCGAGTTCGTCGCCGCCCCGCTCCGGGCCGTCATACGGGCAGGCAAGCCACGAGGGCGTCCCCGGGACCGGGTCACCCCGGGGC
>JBJTJS010000095.1:0-4502 GCA_046096085.1 bacterium | reverse complement strand
GCGCCCCACCGAGGTCGACGACCTCATCGGCGACGCGAGCTTGGCGCGCGAGGTGCTGGGTTGGCAGCCGGAGACCTTCACGCCGGACCTGGTGAAGATCATGGTCGATGCCGACCGCGCCCGTCTGGGCGCGTAGCCCGGTCCTCGGGCTTGTGCCGAGGTGGGCGCCGCACCCCCCGCGCGGCGCCCACCCCGGAGTCACAGGGGCAGGTTGGGCACGACCTTGAACGGATAGCGGTCCAGACCGTCCTCGCCCATGGCCTTGGGGTAGCAGGAGCGGACGTCATTCGGGAGATTCGTCCGGTCACAGTTGAACGCGAAGATGAAGCCCGCGCCGCCCACGCTGTCGTTCTTCAGTCCCGGGCCCCAACTGATGCATGTCGACATGGCGCCCTCGACCGGAGTGCGCGGCCACGGGTCCTTCTTGACCTCGGCATCGCTCGGGTAGCGATCGGGGTGCTCGATGTCGGGATCGGGCGGGTAAGGATCGGCGAGGAACCACAGGTTCGCGTACGACGGCTCGCCGCAGCCCACGCCGAACTTCAGACGGAAGGGCCCGCCGTACCAGTTGTACTTCGTGATGGGCAGGAAGGAGTCCGCGGCGTACCCCTCCACGTTGTCCCGCGGACCGAGGGGCTTCCCGTTGGGCCCGACGGGCTTGAGCACCTGCTCGATCGCGATGCAGGGCTCGTCGCCTTGCTCGATCGACACGCGCCGAATCTCACGCTCGAGGATCTGCGCCGTGGTGTTGAACGCCTTCTGTGTGAGGCGCAGCTGCGTCTCGTAGCCCGGCATCCTCTTGGCCTTGCGGCACTCCTTGACCAGGCGATTGCGCTCCTTCGGGGTCAGCGTGACCGGGAAGCCCGGGGCCAGACTGAAGTACTGCCACTCGTACCAGGCCTTCTCGCACTGGGCCTTGGTCGGCGGGGCGGCGGCGACCGGGCCGACCGGCATGAACACGGCTAGGGCGAGCACGCCGCTCAGGGCGGCTATGGTGACACGCCTCATGAAGTCCCCTTCTTCGTCTGTGATCTAAGCGTTCCCCCGGGTACTAACGCGCGCTGATCGCCGAATTGCTGCACCTGATCCTGGATTGTTGGCAGACTGCCCTCCCTGGGGGTGCGGGTGGGGACATTCGAGTCCTGGGTCGAGGACCACTGGGTCCGCCTGCGGGCCGTGGCCCGGGTGGTCTGCGCCGACATGGACGGCGCCGAGGATGTCCTGCAGGATGCGCTCATCGAGCTCCACTCCCGGTGGGAGAAGGTCTCCACGGGGGACAACCCCTTCGGCTATACCGTGCGCATCATCGTGAGCAAGGCGGCAAACCGACGTCGGAGCAGTTGGAACCGTCGCGTCATCCTGGTCTCGGATGCGCGGGACCTCAATGGCATGGGGCGATCCGAGAGCGAGTCGCTGGTGAACCGCCTGGTGGTCACCGACGCACTGCGCACGCTCAACCCGCACCAGCGCGCGGCTGTCGCCCTGCACTACTTCTCGGATGCGTCCGTGAGCGAGATCTCCGCGCTCCTGGACCGTCCCGTGGGGACGGTCACCTCCGACCTGACCCGTGCGCGAGCCTCGCTGCGCGAGTCCCTGGGCGATGCGGGAGGTGAGGGCGATGAGTGACGAACCCGGCCCCGTCGATCCGCGCCTGCGCGAGTTCGCCATGGCTCCCGGCCCCGGCCCCGACTTCGAGGCCATCGCCCGCGGCTCCCGTCGGCGTCGTACCCGCCGGGTCCTCGCACCCCTCGCCGCGGCGGCCGTCATCCTCCTCATCGTGGGCGTCGTCGCCGCGATCGCCCTCCAGGGGCGCGCCGCCCGCCTGGAGCCGGTGCAGCCCCTGCCGGCCCCGACGTCCGCTCAGCCCACGCCGGCACCGACCACGCCGCAGTTCGCCGTCGAGGACGCGACCGCGAACGGTCGGCCTACGGCCGGACTCGGCGAGACGATGGAAGGCCTGCGTGCCGACGGCGTGACCTTCGAGACCACCACCTGCCCCGATGGGGCGACCTGCCCGGTCTCGGCCACCCTCACGCTCACCAACACCGGCACCCAGGCGTTCGGGGGCGGCATCATCGTCTCGGTGTACCGCGACGGGACCGAGGTCACCGGCACCGGCGGCGGCATCCAGGTGCCGCCCGGTGAGACGGGCACCGTGACGATCGTGCTCGACCCCGCTCTCGCCGATGCCATCATGCCGGGAGGGACGCCCGGGACCTACACGTGGAACTGGATGGTCGAGTAGTCAGCCGCCGGCAATCGAGCCGATGACCCAGACCTCTTCCCCCTCGGGGACGGGCGTGGCCAGCCCCTGAAGCCGCCGGCACTCCTCGTGGCCGACGTAGACGTTGACGTGCCTGCGCAACGCGCCGGTCTCGTCGACGATGCGGCGCCCGACGGCGGGGTAGCGCGCCCCCAGGGCAGCAATGACGTCGTCGACCGTGGCGTCGGCCCCGAAATCGACAGCGACGTCGCCCTGCCCGCCGGCGTGCTCCGCGAGTGCGCGCGGCAGGCGCACCCGCACGGTCATTCCGGCCAGATCCGCAGTGTGAGGACGTCGGGGAGCTTGCTCGCCACCTCGGTGAAGGACTCACCCTCGTCGAGACTGACGAACACCGAGCCGTTGCGGGTGCCGAATGCGATCGCGACACCGTCGCCGTAGGGCACGATGTGCGCGGCATCGCGCAGGACCGCGGCGTAGAAGTCCTCGGGAAGCCCCTCGCCCTGCGGGGTCCAGGTGGCGCCGGCATCCTCGGTCTTCCACGCGAGGAGCCGACCGTCGGCGGGAAGCATCGTCTCGGCGCGGATGGGGATGACCCATGCCGTGCCACCGCGCGAAGGGTGGGCGAGCACGACGAACCCGAACTCGCTCTCGGGCAGGCCCGCGGAGATCTCGGTCCAGTGATCTCCCGAGTCGTCGGAGCGGAAGACCCCGCCGTGATTCTGCACGTAGAGCCGGTTCGGATCCGCGCCATCGACGGCGATTCGATGCACGCACTGGCCGTACTCCGGATCGGGATCGGGCATGAAGACCGCGGAGATGCCGCGGTTCGCGGGCTCCCACCCGGTCATGCCATCGGCTGAGCGGTAGACCCCCGCGCCGGTCATCGCGATGAGCGTGGAACCGTCCGCGCGCCGGTGCACGTTGTGCACGGCCGGCCCGCCGGCGCCGCCCATCCAGTCCGGGCGGTGCGGGTGGTCCCACAGGGCGCGATTGAGTTCGAACGTCGTACCGCCGTCGTTCGACCGCCACAGCGAATGCGGGTCGGCGCCGGCCCAGACGACGTCGGGCTCAGCGGGGTCGGGCTCGAGGGTCCAGATGCGCTCGACCGCGGCGCCGGTGTCGGGCGGGAACGTGACCGCGCCAGCCTCGGGCTCCGTCCAGGTGCGACCGCCGTCGTCGCTCATGAGCACGTTGGGGCCCCAGAACCAGCTGCGCGCGCCGGCGAGCAGCCGCGGCTCCTGGCCCTCGCGCGGGATCCAGGCGACGGATGCGAACTCCGCCATGTCCTGCAGTGGCTGACTCACCTGCCAGTCGGCGCCGTCGCCGGTTGCCAGCCACAGGCCCTTGCGGGTGCCGATCGCGATGCGCATGCGCAGGAGGGTACGACGTACCCGATCCCGGGGTCGAATGGTGCCCTCATGCGCCGGTTTCCTGCGATGAACGCGCCTACGTGCCTGCAGCCGGGGAGGCGCCCGGCTCCCGCCGTACCGTGCGCAGGTCCAGGCCGAGTGCCTCGAGGACCGCGGCGAGCTTGTCCAGCCGAACCGTGGTCTTGCCGCCCTCGAGTTCGCGGATGAAGCGTGGCGACGTGGCAGACAGGTCGGCGAGATCCTGCTGGCGCAGGCCGAGTTGGCGCCGGCGTTCGCGCACGTCATGCCCGAGGGTGTCCATGTCCGCCTCCCTCCCGCGCTCGTCAGCCTATGGGCACGCTCGTGCCGTTCTACGCGGGACCTGCGCTGCTGGGCGCTGGATCACGGCTGAAACGGCACGATCATGCCGCTTCATGTGCCGACATCGCCCGCACTTCTCAACGGCGGGAGATCGCCCTCTCGTACGCCGCTCGGTGCTCCGCGAGCATCCGCTGCGGGGAGAACTCCACGAGCGCGCGCTCACGGGCCGCCGCGCCCATCCGGGCCATCGCCTCCGGGTCGGCGAGCAGGCGTCGCACGCCGGCGGCCACCGACCCGGCATCGCGGGGGACGACGTACCCCGTCACTCCGTCGACCACCACCTCCGAGGCCGATCCGGCATCGGTCGTGACCGCGGGCAGGCCGGCGAGCGCGGCCTCGATGAGTGAGTACGGCATCGCCTCGTTGTCCGAGGTGAGCACGGCGAGGGCGCACGCGGACCAGAAGGTCGCGGGGTCGGCCCAGCCGAGCAGGCGCATGTTGAGCGGGGCGCGCTCCTCGAGTCCCTCGCGCAGGGCGCCGTCGCCGCCGACGAGGTACTCCACCTCGGGCGTTGCCATCGCCGCACCCACGAGCCGGTCGGGCCGCTT
>JBJTJS010000094.1:0-8621 GCA_046096085.1 bacterium | reverse complement strand
CACCAACGCCGGCATCGCGACCTACTCCCCGGTCTCGCTCGGGCGTGCGCACGTCGATGACCACGGTGCCCGGGCTCAGGGCCACCGCCATCCAAGTCGGCACGTCCACGCGGACGGGAGCCTGGGGCTGGGAGGCGGGGGCCGAAGCGGCCGAGGGGGCCGGAGCCGTCGACGTGCCGCCGGCGCATGCGCCGATGCCGGGGGCCGCGAGGAGCGCCAGGGCGGCGAGGAGGGCAGGAATGGGTCGTCTCCGCATACCCCCCAGGGTATCACTCAGGGGCGCGGGACCGCCGCTCGAGGATGGCCAGGCGCTCGTTGTAGGCGGTGAGCTCCGCCTCGCCGTCGCGGTCGGCCTGGCGGTCCCGTCGGCGTGCCTCGCGCTCGTCGCTGCGCGACCACTGGACCGCGACCATGATCACCATGAACAGCATGGGGATCTCGCTGAGGCCCCAGGCGACCTGACCGCCGAAGCGCGTGTCGGCCAGCGGGTCGACCACCCACTCGGGTCTCACCACGCCGTACCACTCCTGGGCGAGCGGCGTGCTGCCCATCATGACGACGATGGCGAAGAAGCCGTGAACGCCCACCATGAGGAGGATGAGCCCGAACTTCGCCCAGTAGGGGATCGGCTTCGGCACCGGGTCGACCCCCATGACGACCCAGGCGAAGAGGTACCCCGAGGCGATGAAGTGGACCTGCATGGCGACGTGCCCGACGTGGCTTCCCATGAACCATGCCAGCGCTGGCGTGAAGTAGAGCGCGAACATGCTCGCGCTGAAGATGAGGAACACGAAGGCGGGATTGGTGAACACCTTGGCGATGGGGGAGTGCAGTCCCCACACGATCCACTCGCGTAGTCCCCACCGGGGGCCCTTGGTGGCCGGCAGGGCCCGGAGGGCGAGGGTGAAGGGACCTCCGAGGACGAGGAGCATCGGTGCCAGCATGGCAAGGGTCAGGTGCTGGACCATGTGCAGCCCGAGCGAGACCTGGGAGTAGGTCGCGATGCCGGCGTTGGTGGCCCAGATGAGGACGCACACCCCCGACAGCCTGGAGACCGCCCGGCCCCAGGGCCAGCGGTCGCCGCGGGCGAGCAGGGTGACGACGCCGGCCACGTAGAGGGCGGCGAGCGCGATGCCGCCGACGAGGAACAGCGGCTCGAGCCGGAAGCCGAAGGCGACCCCGGCGAAGTCGGGGGGTGGAGGGTAGGGGAAGCCGAGGAGGGACTCCCCGTAGCTCGGCAGGGCGGACTCGATGCGCGGGTAGGGACTGACCGCGAGGGCGACGCCGAGCGCGAACGCGGCGACGATGAGGACGATCTCGACCGTGGCGACGCCCAGGAACGAGCGACCCGCGGAGGACGAACCGAGGCCGGTGCGCAGTGACCTTCGGATGAGCACCGCGAGGGCGAGGAGGGCCACGAGGAGGACGATCTTGGTCAGCACGCCGCGGCCGTACTCGGTGGTGAGGAGCTGCCCCACGGAGTCCAGCCGCGTGTAGGCATTGGCCGCCCCGCTGGCGGCGAGGATGGCCACGCACACGGTGGCCGTGACGCCGAAGCGCGCGGCCGCATCTCGCAGCGGGCCCCCCTGCGCGGACCCGGCGTCCCGGCGGATCCCGTGGAACAGCAGGGCCATGAGCCCCCCGATCCACACCGACGCCGCCGCCGCATGGGCCACCCCGGAGGTCAGGGCGAGGGCGTGATCCCCCAGCCCCGATCCATGGCCGGCGAGCGCCGGAAGGGCGACCGCGGAGACCGCGAGCACGAGCCACAGCGCGGTGATGCCCAACGTGGACGTGAAGAGGCAGCCGAGCGCGATGACGGCGGCGAGCATGGCGACGAGCGCGAGCGAACGCGTGAGGGGGATCTCCCACGCGTACGTCGCGGCCACGTCGGGGCTCATGGCGCGGTCGAGGGGGACCCCGAGGATCTGGGCGAGGGTGAGGAACATCTGCAGCAGGGCGAGGACCGCCCAGGCGCCGGCCGAGACGGTGGCCCGCAGGAGGTCATCGCGACCCTCCCGTGACACCGCCCCCCTGGCTCCGGAGGGGTCGAGGAATGCCGCGGCGAGGAGCCAGCCGATCGTGGCTGCGCCCGCGAGGTCGGGGAGGAGTCGCACGATCGGCAGCCCCCAGCCGACGATCGGCCCCGGGTCGGGGAGGCCGGCGGCGGAGGGGACGTACGAACCGCCGGTGACGGTGAGCGCCACCGGCGAGACCGACGCCCCGAAGCAGGTCGCCCCCGAGGGCCCCCGTGACACCGCGACGCCCACGCGCGGGGGAGCACCCGCGCTGCCTCTCCTCGCTGCCGCACTGGTGATCCTGGGCGTCGTCGGTCTCGCCGGTGGCGCTCACGGGTGTCCTAGTGCGAACGACTGCGCCCGACGAGGCCGACGATCGCGATCACGGCGAGCACCACGACGGCGACGCCGGCGATGATCCATCCGGTGTTGGACGAGGACGTGCCGGATGCGGGACTCGCCTCGGGCGAGGGGAGCGACTCGCTCGGACTCGCCGTGATGGGCTCGGGAGCCGGCGCCGTGGTGGGCTCGGGGGCCGGGGCGGTGGTCGGGTCTGGGGCCGGTGCGGTCGTGGGATCGGGCGTCGATGTCGTGGCCGTCGGCGTGGGGCTCGGTGACGGCGACGGACTGGGAGGCTCGTCGGTGTAGGAGAAGTCGATGCTGCCCTCGACCGGATGCCCGTCCTGGGAGACGACCCGGTCCGTCCCGGGCCCGTCGCCGGGGACGAGGTTCTGCGGCCACTTCGCGACCGCGGTCGCGCCGTCCACGCCCGTGACGATGAGGTCCCCGATCTCCCCGTCGGGGTTGGTGACGATGACGCGGACGAAGTCGGGAAGCAGGGGCTCGTTGAAGGTGAGGACGATCTCCTTCGGCGCCCGGTCGAGGCGGGCGCCGTCCTCGGGATCGGACGAGACCAGGTCGGAGTGCGCCGAGGCAGCGGGGGCCAGGAGGGTCGCGCCGAGGCCTGTCGCCGCGAAGAGGAGCAGCCCCGCAAGTGCAGCGCCCAGTGCACGTGTCATGTCCCAAGAGTACGCCGCCGCCGCGGAGGCCGTTGCTGCCACCACCACCCGATGGGCTCTGCGAATCGGGCGAGGAGGGGTCCTGCGCTCGCGGTGATGAGCACGTAGGTCGCCACCAGCGCCTGGAAGTCGGGAGGCAGGACGAGGCTGACGGCCACGAGGCCGGCGATCACGACGCTGAACTCCCCGCGGGAGGACAGCAGCGCGCCCGCCCGTAGCGCGCCGATCGGCGTCCCGTCGACGCTTCGCGCCGCGATCCTGCCCGTGAGGAACTTCGTAGCGATCGTGTCGGCAGCGAGGGCCGCGGCAGGGATGAGGACGGCGGGAATGTCGCCGGGGTCCACCACGAGCCCGAAGTAGGCGAAGAACACCGCGGCCAGCACGTCGCGCAGCGGGTCCAGCCGGCGTCGGGCCACCTCGGCCACCTCGCCGGTGAGGAGCAACCCGACGAGGAACGCCGCCACGGCGGGGGAGAAGTCGACGAGGCCCGCGAGGCCCGCCGCGGCGATCGCGGTGCCGAAGACGATGAGCAGCAGTCCGACCGGGTCACGCGGGCTCAGCAGGGTGTGGAGCCGCACCGTGCCCTTGACGGCGATGACGATGACGACGGCCACCACCAGCAGGGCCGTCCCCACCGACAGGAGGCCGGAGACGAGCCCGGCGCCGGTGAGGGCCACCGACAGGATCGGGAGGTAGGGCGCCATCACGAGGTCCTCGATGACCAGGACGCTGACGACGGGCGCGGTCTCCGGGTTCCGCCGCCACCGCAGGTCGCGGACCACCTGGCTGACGATGCCGGAGGAGGAGATGTAGGTCACGCCGCCCAGGGCCAGCGCGCCGATCCACCCTCAGCCCAAGACGAGCGCCAGGAGTGCCCCCGGCGTGGCATTGAGCACGAGGTCGGCGGCCCCTGTACGCGACTGTCGCCGCGCGGTGCGGACCAGGTCGGAGGCGGAGTACTCGAGTCCCAGGAGGAGGAGCAGGAGAACCACCCCGAGCTCGGCCACCGTGGACACGAAGCCGTCGCTCGCCGGGATCCCGATGAGCCCGCCCTCGCCGAAGAACAGCCCCGCGACGAGGTAGAGGGGCACCGGCGAGATCGACAGCGCGTGCGCCACCCGCGCCAGGATCCCGAGTCCGACAAGGAGGAGTCCGAACTCCAGGAACAGCGTGGCCAGCGACCCCGCCGCCTCACTCGCAGGCATGGGCCATCATCGCAGGGCCCCCCGAGAGGGGTCCCTGCGATGAGTCGCGCTAGAAGGACTCCTCGGGCAGAACCATGAGGGCGTCGTCGGTGGACTCCGCCACGGCCCTCTCCGCGGCGAGGAGCGGCAGGCGGTTGCGGGCGAACCACTTGGCCGTGGCGACCTTGCCCTCGTAGAAGGCGCGGTCCTTGCCGCTCGCCCCTGCCTCCAGTGCCGCGAGGGCCACCTCGGCCTGGCGCAGGAGCAGCCAGCCGATGACGAGGTCGCCCGTGGCCATGAGCAGCCGCGTGGTGTTGAGGCCGACCTTGTAGATCTCGTCGGGGTCCTCCTGGGACGCCATGGCCCAGCCGCCCAGGACGGCGACGATGCCCTGCACGTCCTCGAGGGCGCTGCCGAGGATCTCGCGCTCGGCGGAGAGCTGGCCGTTGCCGGCGTCGCCCTTGACGGTCTCGGTGATCTGGGCGGCGAGGTAGAAGATCGCCTTGAACTGGTCACGCACCATCTTGCGGAAGAAGAAGTCCAGGCCCTGGATGGCAGTGGTGCCCTCGTAGAGGGTGTCGATCTTGGCATCGCGGATGTACTGCTCGACCGGGTAGTCCTGGAGGTACCCCGAACCACCGAAGGTCTGCAGGGACGTGGCGAGCAGCTCGTAGGAGCGCTCGGAGCCAACGCCCTTGACGATGGGGAGCAGCAGGTCGTTCATCCGCTCGGCCATGTCGAGGTCGATTCCCTCCACCCCGGACTTGGACATGAGGATGAGGTCCTGCCACTGAGCCGTGTAGTGGACGAGCGCGCGCATGCCCTCGACGTAGGACTTCTGCAGCATGAGCCCACGGCGCACGTCGGGGTGGTTGATGATGGTCACGCGCGGCGCGGTCTTGTCCATCATCTGCGGGAGCCTCGCGCCCTGGACGCGTGTCTTGGCGTAGTCGAGGGCGGCGAGGTAGCCGGCCGACAGCTGCGCGATGGCCTTGGTGCCGACCATCATCCGGGCGTATTCGATGATCATGAACATCTGCGCGATGCCGTCGTGGACGTCGCCCACGAGCCACCCCACCGCCGGCTGCTTCTCGCCGAAGGTGAGCTCGCAGGTCGTGGACACCTTGAGGCCCATCTTCTTCTCGACGTTGGTGACGTAGACGCCGTTGCGCTCCCCGATCTCGCCCGTCTCGAGGTCGACGTGGTACTTCGGCACGAGGAAGAGCGAGAGGCCCTTCGTGCCGGGGCCTCCGGCGCCCTCGACGCCCACGGGACGGGCGAGGACGAGGTGCACGATGTTGTCGGCCATGTCGTGCTCGGCGGAGGTGATGAAGCGCTTGACACCCTCGATGTGCCAGGTCCCGTCGGGCTGGGCGTGCGCCTTCGTCCGCCCTGCGCCGACGTCCGAGCCGGCATCGGGCTCGGTGAGCACCATGCTGCCGCCCCACTCCGGGTCGATGATGAGCTCCGCCCACCGGCGCTGGTCGTCATTGCCGACCTTGTCCAAGATGGCGGCGAACCCGGGGCCGGACATGTAGAGGAACGCGCCGGGGTTGGCACCGAGGAACATCTCGGCGGCAGCCCAGCGCAGGGACGGGGTCGACCCGGCGCCGCCGAGGTGCGGCGGGAGGTCCAGGCGCCACCACTCGGAGTCCATCAGCGCGCGGAAGGAGCGCTTGAAGTCCTCCGGCATGGTCACGGTCGAGGACTCCGGATCGAACACGGGCGGATGCCGGTCGCTGGACAGGTAGGACTCCGCGAGCGGCCCCACGGCCAGTCGCTCGATCTCGCCGAGCGCGTCCCGCGCCGTGTCGGGGTCCATGTCGGCGTAGGGGCCGACCCCCAGGCGCTCTTCCAGGCCGAAGACCTCGAAGAGGTTGAACTCGATGTCGCGCAGGTTGGCGCGGTAGTGGGACATGGCGTCTCCTCACCTGGGGCCGGCGGCAGCACGGAAGCTACCCGCGGGTAGTACCCGCCGGTAACCATGATGCTACTCACCGGTAGCCCACGCAAGGGGACACCCGGACCGGGCCGGCAGTGGGTACGGTGGCGGGCGTGAACGCGCCCTGGGCCGACTCGGTCACCCCCGTGGCCCCCCCACCGGAGTCGATCCCGCACACCTCGAACCTCGTCTACGCCGGGATCGTCACCGGAGCGTGGTCGGGCCTCCTGTCGCTGCTGGTCTACGGGCTCGGGCGCCTGCTCGGGGTGCCCTTCGAGATGGTCACCCCCTTCGGGCACGTGCTCGGCGTCGTCCCCTGGTACCTCCCCCTCCTCGTGCCGATCCTGGCCGGCATCCTCGGGGGCTACCTCTCGGCGCTGGCGCTCGGCCGACCCCATGCGGGGCGCATCGTGTTCTGGGCCGGCACGGGCATCGCCCTGCTGTCGTGCATCATCCCCCTGGCGCAGTCGTCGGAGGTGCTGCTCCCCAGCCGGCTGTGGCTCCTCGTCCCGCACCTCATCACGTGGTTCCTGGTGGTTCCGCAGCTGGCGCGCATCGTGGCCGACTCCGAGCCGGGGATGACGATGGTGCGGGACTAGCGGCCCCTCGGTCGCTACCGTGGAGCCATGTCGCAGGACACCGCCGTGAGGCCAGGCTCGGTCACGATCGTCGTCATCCTCATCTGGATCGGATTCGCCTTCACCCTGCTCGGGGCCATCTCGCTCGTCCTCATCGGCACGGGCATCGCGTCGAGCACTCAGGAGGCGATCGCGGCGGAACTCGAGCGGCTGGATCTGCCCGCAGCCTGGGCACCGAGCATCGGTCCGATCTTCATCGTCGCGGGTGCCTGCCTTCTGGTGATCGCGCTCCGGTATGCGCTCTTCGCGATCTTCATCTCCCGCGGAAGCAATATCGCCAGGATCCTCCTGGCCATCATCGTGGTGATCCGCATCATCGGCGGGATCGTCATGATGGTGACCGGGTGGGGCACGGACACCTGGATGTTCTCGGTGTTCCTCGGGATCGCGCTGGACGTCGCCGTGCTCTTCCTGCTCTTCAACAGCGCGGCGAACGACTTCTTCACCGACCGCGTGCGAACGCCCTAGCTCAGGATCGGGCCTCGAGCCTGGCCTTCAGGGCATCGCGCTTCTCCTCGAACCGCGTGGCCTGGGCCTCCATGGTGTCCATGAGGTCGGCGAGTTCCTGGCGGGCGATCTCGCCCTCGGGCCCGAGGTCATCGCGCTCGAATACCCGCCAGAAGCGCAGGTTCGGCGCCACCACCTCGTCGCGATGCTGACGGATGTCGTAGATCCCCGCCACCGCGATCTCCACGGCCTTGCGCCCGAACCCCTCGATGCCGTGACCGGGCCTGGCGAAGTCGCGGACGTTGTCGGTGACGGCACGCATCGTGGCGTCCGGGGCGAGGTCGAACGCCGCGCCGAGGACGTTGCGGTAGAAGATCATGTGGAGGTTCTCGTCCGTCGCGATGCGCTGGAAGAGCTGCTCGGCGAGCGGGTCGCCCGTGGCGGCACCCGTGTTGCGGTGCGACACGCGGGTCGCGAGCTCCTGGAAGGACACGTAGGCCACGCCGTGGAGGAGCCCCGGGTGGATGGGCTGGAACCCCGCCGTCATGTGCACCATGCGGGCGTCTTCCAGCGCGACGGGGTCGATGGCGCGCGTGACGACGAGGTAGTCGCGGATCGCGATGCTGTGGCGGTTCTCCTCCGCCGTCCATCGGCCGACCCAGGTCCCCCATGGGCCGTCGTGGCCGAAGATGTCCGCGATCGCGTGGTGGTAGCTCGGCAGGTTGTCCTCGGTCAGCAGGTTGACGATGAGGCTCGTGCGAGCTGCCTCGCTGTATCTCTGCTGCTCAGGCGACCAGTCCTCCCCCCCGAGGAAGGCGAAATCCCGGCCCTGGCTCCAGGGCACGTAGTCGTGCGGGTTCCAGGCCTTGGCGATCGCGAGGTGGCGGTTGAGCTCCTCCTCGACGACAGGTTCGAGGTCGATGAGGAGGCGCAGGTCGAGGGAGTCATCCACGGCGGTCACGGCACCAGCCTCCCAGGTCGGCGCTCCGGGGGCGCGCGCAGTGGGCCAATTCCCCCGGTCCCTTCCCAGAACGCCGGGAGTGTGTCAGGGTGATGGGATGCCTCGCCGCTTCGGCCTCGTCGCCGCCACCTGCGTCCTCGCCCTCCTCGCCGTCCCCGGGGCCCCCGCATCCGCCGCACCGGTCGCCGAGGCGACCGAGGCGCCGGTGGCCACCGCGAGCAACGCCTCGCTCGAGTGGGGAGCCTGCGAGGGCAGGCTGCCCCGCCGGGTCGAATGCGGCACCCTGACCGTCCCCCGCGACTGGGCCAACCCCACGGCCGGCCCGACGGACAAGATCGCGGTGGCGCGCATCAAGGCGACGGGACCGCGCCTGGGAGTGCTCTCCTTCAACAACGGCGGCCCGGGTGCCGCC
>JBJTJS010000093.1:0-4535 GCA_046096085.1 bacterium | reverse complement strand
GTGGAGACCTTCCGCGACGAGAGCGAGGCGATCCGGCTCGGCAACGACACGATGTACGGCCTGGCGGGTGCGGTCTGGACCTCCGATGCCGGACGGGGCGAGCGGGTTGCCTCCGCGCTGCGCCACGGGACGATCTGGATCAACGACTACCACCCCTACCTGCCGCAGGCGGAGTGGGGCGGCTTCAAGCAATCGGGAGTGGGGCGCGAGCTCGGCCCGACGGGGATGCACGAGTACCTCGAGGCGAAGCACGTGTACCGCAACCTGTCGCCCTCTCCGAGCGGGTGGTTCGACGGTGAGGGGGAGCCGGAGTGAGTGCTGTCGAGGCCATGGTGACGTCGCCGGCGATCTCGGTCCGCGGCCTGTGGAAAGTGTTCGGGCCCAAGGCGGACCAGGTCGTGGGGACGCCGTACGCCGATCTCAGCCGTGACGACCTGCTCAAGGAGACCGGCTGCACGGCGGCCGTGCGGGATGTGACGTTCGATGTCGCCGAGGGCGAGGTCTTCGTGGTGATGGGCCTGTCCGGATCGGGCAAGTCCACCCTCGTGCGCTGCCTCACTCGGCTCATCGATTCGACCGCCGGGGAGGTGCTCATCGAAGGCGATGACATCCTCAAGGCTTCGCCCTCGCAGCTGCGCGAGCTCCGTCGCACGGAGTTCTCCATGGTCTTCCAGCACTTCGGGCTGCTTCCGCATCGCAAGGTCATCGACAACATCGCCTACCCGCTGGAGATCCAGGGGGTGAAGAAGGACGTCCGCTACGCCCGCGCCGAGGAGGTCATCCAGCTCGTCGGTCTCCAGGGCTACGGCAACGCCTACCCGGAGCAGCTGTCCGGCGGCATGCAGCAGCGGGTCGGCCTCGCCCGGGCCCTCACGGTGGACCCCGACGTGATGTTCCTCGACGAGCCCTTCAGTGCCCTCGACCCGCTCATCCGACGGGACATGCAGGCGGAGGTGATGCGCCTGCACCGGGAGCTCGGCAAGACGATGGTGTTCATCACGCACGACCTCGCCGAGGCCATGAAGCTCGGCGATCGCATCGCGATCATGAGGGACGGGGCCATCGTGCAGATGGGGACGGCGAAGGACCTCGTCATGCACCCGGCGGATGCCTACGTCGAGGACTTCCTTCGGGACATCCCCAAGAGCCACGTGCTCACGCTCGACGTCATCGCACGGCCGCTCCGCCCGGGCGAGACCCCGAGCGGTGTGACGCTGCCCGGCTCCACCATCATCCGCGACGCCACGGGGGCCATCATCGGCGCTCATGGGCCGGTCCATGTCGTCGACGACGGCCGGGAGATCGGCGGCGTCAGCAGCGAGGACGTGCTCGCCCTCATCGCGGGGGAGCACTCCCCGGAGATGGGCGACTAGCGGTGGACGTCCGCGCTGCCCTGCGACTGAGATGGGTGCAGGCGCTCGTCGTCCTCGTCGTCTGGATCGTGCTCGCGACGCTCCTCAAGGGGGTGCAGACCCAGGAGCTGTCCACGGCCACGGACTCCCCCTTCACGGCCATGATGCGCGACTTCGCCGCGGCCATCCGGGGCAATCGCACGGAGAGCTTCCTCTTCGTGTACGTCTTCAACCCGATCCGCACGTTCGTCGCGGGATTCATCGAGATCATCATGAGCGTCATCTCGGTGCCCGCCGAGGGCAACATCATCCCGCTCCTCGGCTGGTTCGGGACCTGGGTGCTCATCGGCTTCATCGTCTACGCGACGTCGAACCTTCGCACGGCGATCTTCAGCATGTTCATGCTCCTGCTGTGCGGGATGCTCGGCATGTGGATCATCACGATGGACACGCTCGCGATGACGATCGGCGCGGTGGTCCTGTCGCTCATCGTCGCCCTGCCGCTCGGGGTGTGGGCGGGGCTCAGCGACCGGGTGATGAGGGTGCTGAGACCGTGGCTGGACCTTGCCCAGGTGCTGCCCACGCTCGTGTACCTCGCGCCTCTCGCCCTGGTCTTCCTCATCGGCATCGCGTCGGCCACCATCGCCACGATGATCTACTCCATCCCCATCTGCATCCGCATCACCGCCCATGCCATCAAGTCCCTGAAGCAGGGCCCGGTGGAGGCGGCGGTGTCATCGGGGTCCACGCGTTGGCAGGTCCTCACCAAGGTCCAGCTGCCGATGGCGAAGCGCACGATCATCCTCGCCGTGAACCAGACCACGCTGGCGGCACTGTCCTTCGTGGTCATCGCGGCGCTCATCGGGGCTCCCGGCCTCGGCAAGCCGGTCGTCGAGGCGCTCACCATCCGCAACGTGGGCGACGGGGTCGTTGCGGGCCTGGCAGTCGTATTCCTCGCCATCATGCTCGATCGTGCGACCACGGCGGCGGTCATGCGCGAGGAGCAGGGCTACGCCGCCTCGGACGCACAGAAGGTGCGCCGGCGCATCGGGCTGGTGGTCGGCGCGGTCGTCACGCTCGTGGCGATCTACCTGTCGCGCTACGTCCTCGCGTTCGCCGTGTTCCCTGAGCGGCTGGACTTCGGCGAGCAGGTCGGTGCGGTGGCGGACGCCATCGAGGAGTGGATCACGAGCAATCTGGACTTCCTCACCACCGGTGTCTCCCAGTGGCTCACGGTCTGGGGCCTGAACCCGCTCGAGGGCGTCCTCGCCAACTCCCCGTGGTGGCTCACGCTCATCGCCATCACCCTCCTCGCCTTCATCCTGGCGGGGCGCACCGTGGGCATCCTCGTCTTCATCCTCCTGGCGCTGGTGATGGCGACGGGCCTGTGGTACGACACCATGGTCACTCTCGCGATGACCCTCATCGCAACAGCCTTCGTCGTCCTGCTCGGCATCGTCCTCGGCGTCTGGGCCGGGAGGAGCGAACGGGTCGAGCGGTTCTTCAAGCCGTTCCTCGATGCCGGCCAGACCATGCCCGCCTTCGTCTACCTCGTGCCGGTTCTCGCGCTCTTCGGGCCGACGCGATTCGCGGCGATCGTCCTCGGCGTGGTCTACGCCGCCCCCGTCGTGATCCGCATCGTCGCCGACGGGGTCCGCGGGGTGCCCAAGGACTCGGTGGAGGCAGCGATCTCGACCGGATCCACCACGATGCAGGTGATCACCAAGGTGCAGCTGCCCGCGTCGCGACGCTCCATCCTGCTGGGCGCGAACCAGGGGCTCATCTTCGTGCTCGCCGTCGTCGTCATCGGCGGGTTCGTGGGGGCGGGCGGCCTGGGCTACCTCGTCATCGTGGGGCAGTCCAAGCCCGAATTGGCCGGCAAGGGTCTCGCGGCGGGCATCGCGATCGTGCTGCTGGGCATCATCCTCGACCGCATCGCCCAGGGCCGGCCCCAGGAGCGAGCCTCGGCGTCCCGCTAGTGGAAGGCGCCCCTGAGACCTATCCGTTACCGGCATCGGGCCCGATCCACAGCCGCGCCCGCCTACGATGGCGACGACATCAAGCCCTTCCGGGAGGAAGAATGAAGCGACTAGGTACGGGCGCGACCCTGACGATCGCGCTGGCCACCATCGGACTGGCCCTCGCGGCCTGCGGCGGCGGCGTCAACGAGGCGACCTCATCCTCGGCGGCACCCGCGCCCGCGGAGTCCACGGCGGCGCCGGCAGAGACCAGCGCGGCACCGGCGGAGTCGTCGGCGGCGCCCGCACCGGCCGACTGCGGCGACTGGGGGATCGCCATGCACGCGTGGGTGGGCTACACCGCCTCCGCGCAGGTCCTCACCAACGTCGCCGAGGACGCGCTCGGATGCAAGATCACGCAGACCCAGCTCGACGAGGCGGGCGTGACCTACGACGCCATGGAGGCCGGCTCGGTCGACGTCATCGTCGAGGACTGGGGCGGCGGCCGCTGGCAGGAGTGGGTGGACCGCGGGGCCATCGAGGAGGTCGGCTACAACGGCAACATCGGCCTCATCGGGATGTTCGTCCCGCAGTGGGTGTGCGATGAGAACCCGGACATCGTCGACGGCACCAAGCTCAACGACTACGTCGACCTGTTCAAGACGCCGGAGTCCGGGGACAAGGGCGCCTGGCTCGAGGGCCCGCCCGGATACACGACCATCGGCGAGAAGATCATCGAGGCCTACGACCTCAACTACAAGATCATCAACACCGGATCCGAGCCGGCCCTCATCGAGGCCTTCACGAAGGGCTCGGAGGACAAGGTGGCGGTGCTCGGCTACTTCTACGAGCCGCAGAACTTCCTGGCGAAGGTCCCGCTGTGCCGGATCAACTTCCCGGCCAACGACTGGAGCGACGCGGCGAAGGCGAGCGGCCTCACCGACTACCCGGAGACGCCCCTGGTGAAGCTGGCCAGCGTCAAGCTCATGGACTCGGGCAGCCCGTTCGCGGTGCTGCTGGAGAACTTCGAGTGGACGAACGAGGATCAGAACCAGGTCGCGCTCGACATCGAGAACGGCATGGATCCGCGTGAAGCCGCCCAGAAGTGGATCGACGAGCACCCGGACGTGGTCGCGAAGTGGCTCGAGGGGACCGGAGCGTCCTGATCGAGGCCGACGACGGCAGGTGACATGAGTGGGGGGCGGGGAGTAGCCGCCGGGCCCCC
>JBJTJS010000092.1:0-2012 GCA_046096085.1 bacterium | reverse complement strand
GTCTTCGGATGGACGGCAATGCGCTGTGCCATGCGTTGGTACTCGGTTGGGATCTGGAAGGCGAGTCCCACCTGTAGACACTCCCCGATGGGGACAAGTCCTTGCGGCGGTGGAAGGATACTGATGACTGACACACAGGCGCTGAGACCGTTGACGACGTAGAGATACGCACCGTCTGGGCTGAGCGCCACATCGGTTGGCACATAGCCCACCCGAGCGGTTGACATCACCTTCATCGTGGCGACGTTGACGGCCGAGACCGTGTCTGTGTCTACGTCCGTCACATAGAGAGCGCGTCCTTCGGCGTCAAGGACCAGGGCGGACGGAGCCCTGCCCACCTGCATTTCGCCCACGGCGTCAAGCGATTCCGCATCGAAGACTCGTATGTGGCCGCTGAGTTGGGCCACAACACGCCGAGTCACTGACACATAGATGCGATTGCCCTGGGGATTCATCTCGAGCGCCCAGGGTGTGTTCTCACCGAGAGAGACGGTGGCGACCACCGTGTCGCTCGAGGTATCGATGGCCGTCAATCGGGCAAGGTCACTACAACAGGTTCCGGTGGTCGCGATGACGAACACCCGGGTCCCGGCAGGATTCACGGCGATGCCCAGAGCCTTTGCCTGATCTAGGTCGGGGTCGAGCGGCGTACTGAAGGAGCGCACAAGCTGCAATGAGGCAGTGTCAATCACGTGCACAACGGCAGAGTTGTAGTCAAGAACGTAGGCTCGGGTTCCAGCGGGACTGACGGCCACGTGGGTCGGAGTTCCCCCGACAGCAATGGACGCCTCAACCTGATAATTGGTAGCATTGATCGCGATCACCGTGCCTGACCCCGAGTTTGCGACGAGGACTCGCTTGCCATCGGGCGTGGCGACCGCGCCCCTTGGTCCCTTGTCGACGTCGACGGTGGCAAGATCGATCGCTGGAGCTGCAGAGACGCCGACTGCCGGTGCACTGAGGAGCAGCAATCCAACTAAACCTGCTATGCAAGCCGCCCTGGTCTTTGCGCTTGTGGCCATGTTGCCTCCACTCCTTGCGGGGAGACTGGCACACGGCGACCATGCGAAGCAACGGGAATCCGGGGGTTCTCGGGGGTCAGGTGGCCGCGCGCGACGGCCCTCGCCCCGAATCCATGGCGGAGCACCACGCGGCCCCGACGCCCCAGCGCGCCCGGAGGGACTCGAACCCCCAACCGACCGGGTAGAAACCGGTTGCTCTATCCATTGAGCTACGGGCGCCGCCGCCATCCTCTCAGCCCCGCCCGGGGCCGGTGGGGTAGGAAGGGGCCGTGACTCCGTCCCGCTACCGCTCCGTGCCGGAGCGAAGCACGGCCCTCCCCTTCGCCATCGCCGGAGTAGCCCTCCTCGCCCTGGGCTTGGGCCTCCTCGCCGCCGTGCTCGCCGACGAGCCCGGGATGAACGCCCGCGACCTGGTCCTCAACACATGGCTGCGGGACCTGGCCGTCAGCCTGCCCGCCCTTGAGCAGGCCGGTGCGGTGGTCTCGTGGTTCGCCGACGGCGAGCGCAATGTGTGGACGGCGCCGATCGTCATCGTCACCCTGCTCATCTTCCGCAGGTGGCGCTGGGCCCTGTTCTTCCTGCTCGCGTCCCAGGGTGGCTTCCTGCTGTCGAATGTGATCAAGCGCCTCATCGCGCGTGAGCGCCCGCCGTTCCTCGACTTCAGCCCGGAGCAGCTCTACATGTCGTTCCCCAGCGGCCACACCTTCGCCGGCATCACCGTCTGGGTGTCGCTCGCCATCGTCGTCTTCTTCGTGCTGCCGCGTCCGTGGTCCACGGTCCTCGGCTGGGTATGCGTGGCCATCGGGGTCATGGAGGGGCCGAGCCGCCTGCTCCTGGGCAAGCACTGGCTCACCGACGTCCTCGGAGCGTGGCTGCTCGCGGGAGGGTGGCTCATGGTGAGCTGGGCGGTCTTCGTCTACTTCATCGCCCCGCGCCCGAAGGACACGCCGGATAAGCCAGCGCAGGTGCAGGAGGGCGGCGGCGAGGCCC
>JBJTJS010000091.1:0-13611 GCA_046096085.1 bacterium | reverse complement strand
GTTCCACATCATGTGCATGACCTGCTCACCGCTGGCCATGCGGCCAATGACGCCATCAGAGTTGATGACGGCGACATTGGGCTTCCAGCCCTGCAGCAGCTTCTCCACCTTGATGTAGTCGTCCTTGTTCGTCGAGCACGGCTTGGAGCCCACAGCGCGCAATGCCGCATGAACGACCTCAACTTGGTCATTGAGCGTCCCCACCTTCGTGCCCGCAGGGTTATCTGCGGCGAAAAAGTCGGCCCAGCCCGTGACGGGCTTCGACGTCTTCGAGGAATCCACGGCGATACCCGTGGTTCCGTACATATAGGGAGCGGTGTATTCGCGACCCTGGTCGAAGTACACATCCAGGAACTCGGGCTTGATGTTCGCACCGTTCGGGAAAGACGAGGGCTTCACCGGCTCAAGGAGTCCAAGTTCGACCATTTGAGCAACCATGTAGTCGCTCGGCACGATGACGTCGTAGTTCGCGCCACCAGCTTGGAGCTTGGCCAGCAAGGTCTCGTTACTGTCGTAGTTGTCGAGATTGACCGTGATTCCCGTCTCCGACTCGAACCGCTTTAACAGAGCGGGGGAGATGTAGTCGGTCCAGTTGTAGAGGTTGAGTTCCCCCCCGTTGGGCGTGGGGAAGTCTGCCGCGGGCGCGCCGCCGCTCTCCGCCGGCGCGGGAGCCGCTGCCGACGATGCCGGGGCCTCGCTGGCGCCGCCGCCCACGGTGGCCTCGCCACCGCACGCCGCCAGCGCCATGAGGCCTGTGATGCCGATGACCAGCGCGACGCTGGGCATGCGGCGGTTCCTCCACCGTGCCATAGCTACCTCTTTCTCCTCGTGATGACGTAGGACAGGGTCACGATGACGATGCTCACCACGAGAAGCAGCGTCGACAGCGCGTTCACTCCGGGAGTGATCGCATTGCGAATCATGCCGAAGATGTACACCGGTAGTGTCGTCCCCCCCGCCCCCGCGAGGAAGTAGGACACGAGGAAGTCGTCCAGGCTGATGATGAAGGCGAGGAGGGCGCCTGCCACGATCCCGGGCATGAGCAGCGGCAGCGTGATGCGGCGGAAGATCGTCCACTCATTCGCCCCCAGGTCGGCGGCCGCCTCGTAGACCGCGAAGTCGACGCCCCGAAGGCGGGCCCGGATGGGCAGGAGCGCGAAGGGGATGCAGAAGGCAGTGTGCGCGAGGGTGATCGCCTCGACCCCGAGGGGGAAGCGCACCTGGACGAAGAGCGCGAGCGTGCCGATGGCGAAGACGATCTCGGGGATGATCAGCGGCGCCATGATGAGGCCCCAGGCGAACGTCCTGCCTGCCCGCGCCATCCGGAGCAGGCCGATCGCCAGGCCCGTGGCCAGGACGACGGACAGGATCGTGGACACGACCGCGATGCGCAGCGAGTTCATCAGGGCTCGCTGGATGTCGTTGTTCGTGAGGACGTCGGCGTACCACTCGAGGCTGAAGCCCTTCCACACCGTGACGACGCGGTTGACGTTGAAGGAGTAGCCGACCACGAAGACGAGGGGGATGTAGAGGAAGGCGAAGACGAGGACCGAGACCAGCCCGAAGAGCGGGAAGTTCTTCAGGGACTCCCCCGTCCCTCGTACCCGGCTCACAGGAACGACTCCAGTTGCTGGCGGTTGCCGTCCCGGCTCGACCGGCGGATCACCACGGCGAACGCCACGAGCACGAGCATGGTGATGACGAGGACCATGACCGACAGGGCGGCGCCGAAGGGCCAGTTGCGCGACGCGCCGAACTGCGCGGCGATGACATTCGCGATCATCGAGGTCTTCCCGCCGCCGAGCAACTCCGGCGCGAGATACGAGCCGAGTGCCGGGATAAATACCAGGATCATGCCCGCGATGACACCCGGCCGGATCGCCGGCATGACGATGCGACGCAGCACGGTGAGGCGCGTCGCTCCCAGGTCGTACGCCGCCTCGGCCAATCGGAAGTCGAAGCGCTCGGCGCTCGCGTAGATGGGCAGGATCATGAAGGGGAGGAAGGAGTACACCAGCCCGACGGTGGTCGCGAAGGGCGTGTACAGCATCGGCAGCGGTTCGGAGATCAGGCCCACGCCCGTGAGCGCGCCGTTGATGGGCCCGTTGTCGTTGAGGATGATCACCCAGGCATAGGTGCGGATGAGCAGGCTGGTCCAGAACGGGATGGTCACCAGGAAGACGAGCGCCGTCCGCCAGCGCTGAGGCCGCGTGGCGATCCACAGGGCGATCGGCACCGACAGCACCAGGCACACCAGGGCGGTGACGAGCGAGTACAGCGCCGAGTTCAGCAGGACCTGGAGGTAGACCGGGTCGAAGGCCCTCTCCCCCGACAGCGACTCGGAGTAGAAGAGCTCGACGTAGGGCTGGGTGGTGAAGGTCCACTTGACCCCCACCCCGAGCTTCGCGCGGTTGAGGAACGAGTACAGGACGATGATGACGAGCGGCCCGAGCACGAGGGCGATGAGGAAGAGGATGCCGGGCAGTCCCGCCCACCAGGATCCCTGGCCCGCACGGCCCGCGGATCGGCGCCGGCGGCGCGGCTCCGCGGGCGGCGCGGCTGGTGCCGCCGTCTCCGTTGGAGTCTGTGCCGAGGCCACTACGGGTCCACGGTCCGGGCCGAGCCTGGCGCGAAGCCCACGCGCACCGCGTCGCCGGCGGTCAGCGTGCCGGATCCCAGGCCACCCTGGCGCGCCGACAGGATGGCGTCGCCCACGCTCACTTCGACGTGCAGGTCGCCGCCGATGAACGTCGCATCGACGACGGTGCCGTTCCCCGCCGCATCGGGTTGGACGGTGACGTTCTCCGGGCGCACCGCCACGATGACCGCGCCGTCCGCGGGACGCGTCACGCCGTCGGCGAGAGCCGTGGCGGGGACCTCGCCGAAGCCGCCGATGGTGATGCGTCCGTCGACCGCCGTACCGTCCAGCAGGTTGGCCTCCCCGATGAAGTCGGCGACGAAGCGGGTCCTCGGCGCGAGGTAGACCTCCCGGGGCGGACCCACCTGGGCGATGCGCCCGCGGTCGAAGACGGCCACTTCGTCCCCCATGGACATGGCCTCGTCCTGATCGTGGGTGACGAGGACGAACGTGATGGACGTCTCCCGCTGCAGTCGCTTGAGCTCCATCTGCATGCCACGGCGCAGTTTGAGGTCGAGCGCGGACAGCGGCTCGTCGAGCAGGAGCACCTCGGGCTCCTTGGCGAGCGCCCGGGCCAGCGCGACGCGCTGCTGCTGGCCACCCGAGAGCTGGCTGGGGCGGCGCGCGCCGAGGTCCGTGAGGCGCACCATGTCCAGCGCCTGGTCGACCTTGCGCGCGATCTCGGCCTTGGGAAGCTTGTCCATCTGCAGGCCGAACGCGATGTTCTGGGCAACGGTCATGTGCGGGAACAGGGCGTAGGACTGGAAGACGGTGTTGACCCGGCGCTTCCACACCGGCACGTCGTCGATGCGCTGGCCCTTGAGGTCGATCTCGCCGCTGTCGGGCGACTCGAGGCCCGCGATGCAGCGCAGCAGCGTGGTCTTGCCGCATCCGGAGGGACCGAGGAGCACCATGAAGGACCCGTCGGCGACGTCCAGGCTGACGGAGTCCAGGGCCTGGACCACCCCGCCCTCCGGCGTGGGGAATGCCTTGGACACGTCGCGGATGCTCAAGGCTGGCCCGGCGGTCACGCCACCTCCTCACCGAACGCGGGTACGCCGACCCCGGCGTACGGCGAGACTAGTGCGGCAGGCGGCACCCCCGGGCCCGATTCGCCCCCGCCCCGCACCCCCCCCCCCCCCCACTCAACGGGGTTGGGTCCCCCGGAGGGCCTCGGCGCTGGCCTGGAGGGTTTGCTCGACCTCGTGCTCGCCGATGCCCAGGTGGGTGACTGCGCGGATCTGCCCGTGCGGATACGCCACCATCCCCACACCCCGCTCGCGCAGCGCCGCGAGGTACGCCGTCCGCCGAGCCGGGCCGCCTTCGACGGCGAAGAGCACGAAGTTGGTGGTGGCGCGCGCAGGGTCGAGGCGATCCCCGGACGGCTGGGCCAGGTGCCCGGGGCTCACGATGCCCGGCTGCGCCGCCAGGCCCTCGGCGAGCAGCCGGGCCAGGGCATGGTCCTCGGCGAGCCGCTCGACGGTCCCCTCCGGCCCGTCCTGCAGTGCCACGAGGCCCGCGGCGGCGAGGACCCCGGCCTGGCGCATCCCGCCCCCGAGGAGCTTGCGCGCCCGACGGGCCCGGCCGATGAACTCCGTCGACCCCACCACCACGCTCCCGACGGGCGCGGCGAGGCCCTTGCTCAGGCAGAACGTCGCCGAGTCGGCATCGCGCACCAGTTCGGACACCGGCACCCCGAGCCCGACCGCCGCATTGAAGAGCCGAGCGCCGTCCACGTGGATGGGGATCCCCGCGGGCAGCGCCGCGCGCAGGCGTGCGACGTACCCGGGGGCGACGGGGCGGCTCATGGTGTGGGCGTGGCAGTTCTCGACGACGACGAGGCTGGTCACCGGGCAGTGCGGATCCGACTCGTCCTGGATCGCGTCGAGGACCGCCTCCACGCGCATCTCGCCCTCGGGTGTCTCCGGGATCGGGCGCAGGCCGGCGCCGACGACCACCGCGTAGTTGGCCGCCTCGTCGTTGAACACGTGCGATTCAGCCGGCGCGATGATCTCCCCGCCGCGCGGGACGTGGGCCATGAGGCTCACCAGGTTGCCCATGGTGCCGGTCGGCACGAGGAGGGCGGCATCCTTGCCGAGCAGCGTCGCCGCGCGATGCTCCAGGGCCAGCACGGTGGGGTCGTCCCCGAAGACGTCGTCTCCCAGCGGCGCGTGCGCCATCGCGGCGCGCATCGCCTCGGTGGGGTGCGTGACGGTGTCGGAGCGCAGGTCGATCTCCGGCGCCACGCTCACGACCGCTCCACATTCGCGAAGGCCCACAGGTCGTAGTCGTCCAGGACGAGCGGACCGAAGCCGCTGACCTCCAGGGCGCACGCGATCTGGGCGCGGTGCTCGGTCGAATGCAGGCACGCCTGGGTCAGGATGGTCGAGCGCAGCGCCGTGCGCGGGCCGTCCTCGTCGATGAATACGACGTCCCCGTCGGGCAGGGAGGCCTGCGCCAGCAGCGCCGCGTCCAGGTCGGCGAGGTGGGCGCCCAGGGCCAGGAGATCCTCGCGGCCCCCCGGATCGGACAGGTCGGTCCACTCCGCCCCGGTGAGGCAGTACCGGTACCACTCCGCGCCCCCGACGATGTGCCGGGCCAGGGCGCCCACGGACCAGGCATCGGGTGCGTAGCGGGCGGCGAGGGCCTCGGGCGGCAGCCCCGCGAGCTCGGCGAACAGCCGGTCGTCGGCCCAGGCCAGGTGCCGCAGGGCGCGTTCCAGGGTGATCATGGGGCGATGCTCCCACGGGCGCGAAGGCGAGGTCCGCCCTAGTCTCGACCTGTGACCGAGGTGCGCAGGCTCGTGGGCGTGTACGACGCCGACGGCGGCCTGCGCGGCGAGCTCGCCTACCTCGCGGGCAAGGCGCGCGGCCGACACTGCTCGCTGTGCGACATCACCCACTCCCCCGTCCGTCGGCGGCGGGAGTGGGACGCCTACGTCGCCGCCCTCCCGGTGCCCTTCGAGGTCGTGCACCGCAATGAGCGAGACCCGCGGGTGGCCGATGCGACGTCGGGGCTCGAGCCCTGCGTCGTCGCGGAGTGCACCGATGGCGGCATCGTCCTGCTCCTCGACGACGCCGCGCTGCGCACCGCGGGCTCGGTCGACGGGATGCGCCTGGCGGTGGCCGACGCCATGAGCCGCGCTGGCCTGTCATGGCCGGCCCCGACCGCGTCGGACGCTGCGTCGGCCCGTCCCTGAGCGCCGCCTTCGGCCCTACGCCGTCGGGGTCTGCGCCTCGGCCTGCAGCCCGAGCTCCTCGATCGAGACCTCCCGCATCTCGACCTTGCGGACCTTGCCGGTGACCGTCATCGGGAATTCCTCGACGATCCGGACATATCGCGGGATCTTGTAGTGGGCCAGCCTGCCGCGGCAGAAGTCGCGCAACTGCTCGGAGCCCAACGGCGCCGCACCCGGCCGCATCCTGATCCAGGCGACGAGCTCCTCGCCGTAGACCGCATCCGGGACGCCGATCACCTGGGCGTCGAGGATGTCGGGGTGCGCGTAGAGGAACTCCTCGATCTCGCGCGGGTAGATGTTCTCGCCAGCGCGGATGACCATGTCCTTGATGCGGCCGGTGATGTTGACGTACCCCTCGCCGTCCATGACGGCGATGTCGCCCGTGTGCATCCAGCCGTGGGCATCGATGGCCTCGGCGGTCTTGTCCGGCTGGTCCCAGTACCCCAGCATCACGGAGTAGCCCCGGGTGCACAGCTCTCCCGCGACCCCGCGGGGCACGACCTCTCCCGAGACCGGGTCGATGACCTGGATCTCCACGTGCGGATGGACGCGGCCGACCGTGGACACCCTTCGGTCCACGGTGTCGTCGCGCGACGTCTGCGTCGACACCGGGGAGGTCTCGGTCATCCCGTAGCAGATCGAGACCTCCGACATGCCCATCCGCTCGATCACCTGCTTCATCACCTCGACCGGGCAGGGCGAGCCGGCCATGATCCCGGTCCTCAGCGACGTGAGGTCGAAGCGCTCGAACTCCTCGTGGCTGAGCATCGCGATGAACATCGTGGGCACGCCGTACAGCGAGGTGCATCGCTCGGCCTCCACGGCGGCGAGCGTGAGGCCCGGATCGAAGCCTTGGGCCGGGATCACCATCGCCGAGCCATGGGTCGTGGCCGCGAGGTTGCCGAGGACCATTCCGAAGCAGTGGTAGAAGGGCACCGGGATGCAGATGCGATCCGCCTCGGAGTACCCATTGCCCTCGCCCACCATGAACCCGTTGTTGAGGATGGTGCGGTGCGTGAGCGTGGCACCCTTGGGGAAGCCGGTGGTGCCCGAGGTGTACTGGATGTTGATGGCGTCGTCAGCGCTCAGTGCGCTCTCGAGGTCGCTAAGCTCGTCGCGATCCGCGCTCCGGCCAGCACGCATCAGGGAGTCCCAGGCGGGATCGTCGAAGAACACCGCCTCGCGCAGGTCCGGGCATTCCGCGCGCACCTCGTCGATCATGGCCCGGTAGTCGCTGCCCTTGAACTCCGGTGCGCTCAGGAGAAGGGAGATGCCCGACTGCCGCAGGACGTAGGCGAGCTCGTGGGTCCGGTAGGCCGGGTTGATGGTGACCAGGATGGCGCCGATCATCGCCGAGCCGTACTGCGCGAGAACCCACTCGGGCCGGTTGGGCGACCAGATCCCCACGCGGTCGCCCCGCTGAACGCCCAGGTCACGAAGACCACAGGCGCACGCCTCCACGTCCTCCAGGAACTGCCGGTAGGTCCACCGGCGGCCTGACGGGCAGTCGACGAGGGCCTCCGCCTCGGGGAAGCGCGCCGCGGTGGCGCGCAGGTTGTCGCCGATCGTCCCGGTGAGGAGCGGCGGCTCCCAGGGTCCCTGCGCGCACGAGGGCGAGGGCACCGGGTCGGGCATGGCCGCCACCTCGCTTCGGTCGGTGCCGGCACAGTACTGCGCCGACGGCCCTACGGCGACCCCTAGGCTGTGCCGGTGTCCGGCGACCTTCCCCCGCCCGCGCTGCGCGGCCGCGACTTCCTCAAGGAGTCCGACTTCACCCGCGAGGAGATGCTCGCCCTCCTCGACCTCGCAGCGCAGCTGAAGAAGGAGCGCGCCGCGGGCACGGAGCAGCAGCGCCTTAGCGGCAAGGCCATCGCCCTGATCTTCGAGAAGGCGTCGACGCGCACGCGGTCAGCGTTCGAGGTGGCGGCCTTCCACCAGGGTGCGCACGCCTCCTCCCTCGACCCCTCCTCGTCCCATATCGGCCGCAAGGAGTCAGCGGCGGACACGGCACGGGTGATCGACCGGATGTACGACGCGATCCAGTACCGGGGCTACGCGCAGTCGACCATCGAGGAGCTCGCGGCCCACAGTTCCGTCCCCGTCTATAACGGCCTCACGGACGAGTGGCACCCCACCCAGATGCTCGCGGACTTCCTCACCATGCGCGAGCACTGCGACAAGCCGTTCGCCGAGATGTCCTACGCCTATCTCGGCGACGCCCGCAGCAACATGGGCAACTCGATGCTCGTCATGGGCGCGATCATGGGCAGCGACGTCCGCATCTGCGCGCCGCGCGAGCTGTGGCCGACCGAGGAGGTCCAGCGCATCGCGGGCGAGCGGGCGGAGGAGTCCGGAGCGCGACTGGTCATCACCGAGGATCCGCGCGAGGCGCTACCGGGGGCGGACTTCGTCGAGACGGATGTGTGGGTGTCCCTGGGCGAGCCCGCCGAGGTGTGGGCCGAGCGCATCTCCCTGCTCCGCCCGTACCGCGTGGACTCGTCGACGCTCGAGCTCACGGGCAATCCCGGCGTGCGATTCCTGCACTGCCTCCCGGCCTTCCACGACGGTCGCACCGAGGTGGGCCGGCGCATCGCGGAGCAGACCGGGCTTGCCGACGGACTCGAGGTGTCCAACGACGTCTTCGAGTCAGGGGCGAGCGTCGTCTTCGACGAGGCCGAGAACCGACTTCACACGATCAAGGCGCTGCTCGTCGCGACCCTGGCCTGAGCCGCGCTAGTCGACGCTACTTCGTCGGAAGAGCGCGGCCACGATGGCGACCAGCACCACGGCGACGAGGATCTGCAGGATCAGCGTCAGCCAGTCGAAGCCCCAGCCCCGGTCGAAGACGACCGCCCCGAGCCACAGGCCGACGTACGCTCCGATGACGCCGCAGATGATCGTCATGAGGCAGCCGATCGGCTGCATGCTGGGCACCAGCAGCCGCGCGATGAGGCCGATGATGACGCCCACGAAGAGGGCTCCGAAGAAGCCGTAGAACTCCATGGCCGGACTATGGCACGCCGGGGCCGCGATGTCCCGTAACCCGCCCGACTAGTCCCCCGCGCGGGCCAGGGCGGTGACCCGGGAGATCGCCCGGCGGTACTTCTTGCGGTAGCCGCCCCGCAGCATCTCCTCGGAGAAGATCCGGTCCAGGGGCACCCCGCTGGAGCGGACGGGGACGTCCCGGTCGTAGAGCCGGTCCACCAGGACCACGGTCCGCAGGGCCTGCACCTGGTCGGTGAGCGTGCGCACCCCCGCCAGGTGGACCGCGCCCACGCCGTCGAGCAGGGCGCCGTACCTCGAGGGGTGGATCGTGGCCAGGTGTCGCTGGAGCTCCGACCAGTCGTCGTACGTCGCCCCGGGCCACTCCGCGGCACTGGAGCGCAGCGCCGCGTCATCCCACGGCTCCGGCGCCTCGGGCAGGCCGCGATGCCGGTAGTCCTCGCCCTCGATGCGGATGACATCGAAGTGCGCGGAGAGCCCCTGGATCTCGCGGAGGAAGTCCTCGGCGGCGAAGCGCTCCTCGCCGAGCCGCTCCGGCAGCGTGTTGGACGTGGCAGCCAGCCGAACGCCGGAGTCCACGAGCTTGCCGAGCAGGGTGGACATGAGCACCGTGTCACCGGGGTCGTCGAGCTCGAACTCGTCGATGCACACCAGCCGGTAGGCCTTGAGGGCCTCCACCGCGGTGGCGAAGCCCAGCGCGCCGACGAGGTTGGTGTACTCCACGAACGTGCCGTACGCCTTGGGCTCGGGCGCGGCGTACCACAGTGCGGCCAGCAGGTGGGTCTTCCCCACCCCGAACCCTCCGTCGAGGTACACCCCCGCGCGCTGCTCCGGCGGTGCGGCGCGACCCCAGCGCCGGCGGGTCGGTGCCGCCGCGGACAGCCGTGCCGCGAATGCCTCCAGTGCCGCGAGCGCGGCTGCCTGGCTGGGCTCGCCCGGGTCCGGGATATAGGTGCTGAAACGGGCATCGCGGAAGTGCGGCGGCGGGACGAGGTCGGCGAGGATGCGCTGAGGTGTCATCTCGGGCGATCGGTCCGCGAGGCGATCGGGCACCCACGGATGCTATCCGCGCCGCGCTATCCCACCCGCGCGTGCCACGATCACCCCGTGCCACTTCCGCTCCGACCGCCCATCGCGCCCATGCTCGCGTCGCCGAGAGGCGACGCCGTGCCCGAGGGCGAGGGCCTGGTGTATGAGCCCAAGTGGGACGGCTTCCGCGCCCTCGTCTTCCGCGACGGCGACGACATCGTGATCCAGGGCCGCGGCGGGGACGACCTGGCCTACGCGTTCCCCGAGGTCGTCGATGCCTGCCGCGAAGCACTCCCCCGCGAGATCGTGCTCGACGGCGAGCTCGTCATCGCGCAAGGCCCCCGCCTGGACTTCGAGGCCCTCGGGGCGCGCATCCGCCCTCGCTCCGAGGCCGGGGGCCCGTCGATCGCCGCACTCGCGCGCGACACCCCCGCGACCTACGTCGCCTTCGACCTGCTCGCCCTGGGGGACGACGTCCTCCTGGACGAGCCCCTGGCAGCGCGTCAGGCGCGCCTCGACGAGGCACTCGGCGCCGCCGGGCAGGCCCGCTCGGCTACCTCCGTCGTGGTCAGCCCGCGCACCACCGATCCGGCCGTCGCCCGATCGTGGTTCGACACCCTGGAGTCGGCGGGCCTCGACGGTGTCATCGTCAAGGACGCGGGGGCGCCGTACGAGCCGGGCAAGCGCACCCAGGGCAAGGTGAAGCACCGCCGCACCGCCGACGTCGTGGTGGCCGGCTTCCGCCCGCACGCCTCAGACGGCCAGGTCGGATCGCTCCTCCTCGGCCTGTACGACGACCGCGGGGTGCTCCACCACATCGGGGTGGCCTCCGGCTTCTCCGCCAAGCGGCGCCGCGAGCTGACGGGCGAACTCGCGACGTGGGTCGCCGACCCCGAGGATCCCCACCCGTGGCTGCAGCCCGAGGACGGCACCCGCGTCCCCGGAGGCGTCAACCGCTGGTCGCGAGGCCGCGACGCGACCTGGACGCCCGTGCGCCCCGGCCTCGTTGCCGAGGTGGCATACGACCAGATGGAGGGGGACCGCCTGCGCCACGTCGCGACATTCCTGCGCTGGCGGCCCGATCGCGACCCGGGATCCTGCGGCTACGCCCAACTGCAGGGGCCCGTTCCCGGCGCAGACGTGCGGACCCTGCTGGGCGGGTGACGGCGACGTCCTAGCTCCCGGGCATCACCTGGACGCTGTTGTACCCCACCGCGATGTAGGTGCCGACGATGACGATCATGGCTGCGGCGAGCACGGCGTCCGCGGACGCCCGCCGCAGGAACAGGCCGACGACTGCTCCCGCGAGGATGAGCGCCTGGAAGACGAGATCCTGGTCCAGGCCGAGCTCGCCCATGACGATTCCGTGCACCGCGTTGATGACCACCATCGCGATGAGCACGCCGAAGAAGAGCGGACGGGTGCGAGCGAAGAGCTCGTCGTACGACGGCGCATCGTCGTCGTCGTCGCCGTCCTGCCCCGGGAGCAGCGACGTCATGATGAAGATGCCGGCGGGAACGCAGAGGAAGGCGACGAGGCCGAGGATGGACACCTCGGTGACCGTGTCGCGGAAATAGGTGACCGCCAGCCACACCTGGACGATGAGCACCAGCAGGAAGATCTGCCACAGCGTCCCCGGCAGGTAGATCTTGCGGTCGTCCTCGATCCGCCAGGAGCGCACGCCCTGGGCCAGGCCGTGCAGCACCTGCCCGAAGGACATGCCGAGGATCACGGTGTAGAACCACCACATGGCGGCATGATCCCACGACCCGCAACGAGGGCGTGGGACATCATGGACGCGTGGACACCACCGTCATCGACGTCAGCACCGGCTCCAGCACCGTCACGGACATCACGCCCTCCGTCCTCGGCTTCTGCCGGGGCAAGGGGGACGGGGCCTGCCTGGTCTTCCTCCCGCATGCCACCGCGGGGGCCGCGATCATCGAGGTGGGCAGTGGCACCGAGGCGGACCTGGAGCTGACCCTGGAGTCCGCCCTGCCCCGCGATGCGGCGTACCGCCACCGTCACGGGAGCCCGGGCCACGGCCGCGACCACGTCCTCCCCGCACTCGTCTCCCCCAGCATCCTGATCCCCGTGCTCGCGGGCCGCCCCGCGCTGGGCACCTGGCAGAGCGTCGTCCTCGTCGACACCAACGCGGACAACCCCCAGCGGCAGGTCCGCCTGAGCTTCCTGCCCGCCTGAGCGCCGTCCCCGTCCCCGGAACGCCGATGCGGGAGCGGGGCCGCCCCGTGGGACGATGACGCCGATTCGGACATCGGAGGGCACCATGGAGTTCTACGGGCACATCATCGACGGCCACGAGGTCCCCTCGCTCGACGGCGCCACGATGCCCGACATCGACCCCTACACCCGCGAGCCCTGGGCCACTATCGCCCTCGGCGGCAAGGCCGACGCGGATCGGGCGGTCGCGTCCGCGAAGCACGCGTTCGACCATGGCCCCTGGCCCACTATGGGCTACGAGAAGCGCCAGAAGCTCATGCACCGCCTCGCGGACCTCATGGAGCAGAACGCCGACGAGCTCGCGATGGCCGACACGCGAGACATGGGCAAGCCGATCACCCAGTCGCTGCATGACGTGTCGCGTTCGGTGCTCAACGTTCGCTTCTTCGCCGACCATGCGCGCATGTCGACCGCGGAGACCCTCCCCATGGACACCGGCCACCACGCCTACACGCGCTGGGAGCCCGTGGGGGTCGTCGCCGCAATCTCCCCGTGGAACTTCCCGCTCATGCTCGGCACCTGGAAGGTCATGCCGGCACTGGCGTGGGGCAACACCGTGGTGTGGAAGCCCGCTGAGGACACGCCCGTCTCGGCGACGGTCATGGGCCGCCTCGCGATCGAGGCCGGCTTCCCGCCGGGAGTGCTCAACGTCGTGCACGGCTACGGCCCGGACTCCGCGGGGGCCGCGCTCACCGAGAATCCCGACGTCGAGCGCATCACGTTCACCGGGGAGTCCGGCACCGGCAAGATCATCAGCGCCGTGGCCGCCCGCAACCTGACCCCGGTCAGCCTGGAACTCGGCGGCAAGGGCGCCAACATCATCTTCGACGACGCCGACCTGGACAACGCCGTCCACTGGGCCGTCGAGGCCATCTTCCGCAATGCCGGCCAGGTGTGCCTCGCGGGAAGTCGCCTCTACGTGCAGCGCGGCATCTACGAGGAGTTCATGGTCCGCTACAAGGCCGCGGCCGAGGCGCTCGTCGTGGGCGATCCGAAGGACCCCGCCACGCAGTTCTCTGCAGCGCTGGCCAGCCAGGAGCACTTCACCAAGGTGAGCGGCTACCTCGACCCCGCCGCGCTGGGCGGCGGCACGGTCCTCACCGGCGGCGTGGGCGATGGCTGGAGCGTCCGGCCGACGATCATCACCGATGCGCCGGCCGACGCCCGCGTCGTACGGGAGGAGATCTTCGGGCCCGTGACTGTCGCGACGCCGTTCGACACCGAGGCCGAGGCGGTGGCCATGGCCAACGACACCCGCTACGGGCTCAACGCCATGGTGTTCACCGAGAACCTCTCGCGTGCCCATCGCGTGGCCGCCCGCCTCAAGGCGGGGACGGTATGGGTGAACTGCTTCTTCAGCCGCGACCTGCGGCTGCCGTTCGGCGGGTTCGGCGACTCGGGGGTGGGGCGCGAGGGCGGGAACTTCAGCCGGGAGTTCATGACCGAGCCCAAGGCCGTGGTC
>JBJTJS010000090.1:0-4254 GCA_046096085.1 bacterium | reverse complement strand
TCGGCACCGTCCCCGAGCCGGACACCGTCGCCTGGTCCCTGGCGCCCACTCCTGATGTCGCCGACTCCCGGATCGTGGCGATCGGAGGCATCGTCGGCGACCCGCGTCTTGCGGACTTCGGGATCGTGTGTCGCGTCGTCGACTCTGACAATCTCTACACGCTCGGCATCGACTCGACCGGCACCGCGACCATTTGGAAGGTGGTGGCGGGGGAGTGGTCTCGGCTGGCCGAGCAGGCCAATGCGGTGATCCCGGGCACCAAGCAGCGGCTCACCGCGGTCTGCGCGGGGGACCAGCTCTCGCTCAGCGTGGACACCGGGACCCTGGTGACGGCGAGTGACTCCTCGCTCGCGACGGGAGCAGCGGGGCTGTACGTCGGGTCCGGTCCCGACACGTCCCGCGCGCGAGCGGCGTTCGACTCGTTCCGGCAGTCCAGCGAACTCGGCTGATCAGTCCTTCGTGTGGTGCTGCGAGTAGAGCACCTCGCGCTCGCCTAGCCGCAGCCGATGGCGGTTGTCCAGCGTGAGGGCGACACCCGGGTCGATGCGCTGCCAGGACTGCGTCGCGTCGTCCCACGTGAACGACCCGTTCGACGAGCCCAGGTCCTTCACGAGCACCTCCCACTCATCGAGGTGCACGTGAAGGTGGATCCGGGAGATCGACTGCGTCGTATCGGACAGGGCGATGGCGCGCGCCTCGCCGGAGGTGACGAGCGGAGACTGCTCGGGAGAGCGCCCGATCACCATGTCGGATCGCACGGGAATGGTGGAGCCGTCATCGAGGAGGAGGACTCCCAGGGGCGGCCGTGGGCCGTCCACGAGGACGAGGCTCTGGGACACGCCCATGCGTCGGCCGCAGATGACGCAATAGCTCGCGCGAGGGTTGTTGTGGTGGCCGTCGGGGCAGCGGATGCCCTTGACGATGACCTCAGGCTCATCGTCGGCATCGGGGAGGGGCGCGGCGACCGGCGTCGGCGGAAGAGGTGCCCGCGCCGGCTCGCCACCGCCGAGATCCACCAGGACGACGGAGGGCGGAAGCTCTTGGGGCGTCGGTGACGCCGGTTCCGCGGGGGCGGGTCCTGCAGCAGAGGGCGCTGCCGCGGTTGCGGGCACGGGGCTGGCGACGAGCCAGGCCCCGCCGCCGGGGACCGTGCCCCCGCGCAGATCCCAGAACTCCTGCTCGGGGGGACGGGTGGCCGAGGCGCCCAGGGCGATCCACGCCGCCGGCCCGGGAAGGGATCGCTCGGTCCATTCGCGTCCGGCGACCCCGCGGCCCGACATCATTGCGCCGCCCACGAGGGCGGCGAACTCGATGTCTCCGTAGAGGAAGAGGATCGCGTCCTCGAGCGGGCCCATGGCGACGCCGAAGGACGGCAGGCCGTCCTCGTGCATGACGAGGAGGGCCAACTCGCGCATGAGGTCTCCAGCGACGTGATGTGCGACGACGGCCCTCACGACGTCGGCCTTTGCGGTGTCGGAGCCCAGGGCCACGAGCAGGACGTCCTCAGTGCGCATGACGAGCCCGTCCCCGGCAGCGACAGCGGTGCGGGTGCTTGCGCTCACGGGAGTCGGGCCTCGATCGCGTCGGCCAGGTCGGCGGCGGTCGGGAACTGCTCCGCCATCCCCAGGCAGCGCTCCACGACCACGCGGTCCTCCTCGTCGATCCTCTCGCTGAGGACTGGCTTCGTCTTGAGCACGTAGGTGAATGCTTCCATGACGTTCGTGTCGGGGATCTGTCCGTAGATGCCCTCACCGGTCAGGACCTGGTGGAGGGTGACCCCGAGGGCCCACAGGTCCGTGGCGCGGCTGGCCCTCTCGCCGAGGATCATGTCGGGGGACATGTACTCGATCGAGCCGATCGGCCCGATCCCGGTGCTCGTCATCCCGGGGGACAGGAACCGGGCGAGGCCGAGGTCGGCGAGCAATCCCCGGCCGATGGAGATGAGCACGTTCGTCGGCTTGATGTCGCGATGCACCACGCCAGCCTCGTGCAGGGCATCGGCTCCCCGCGCGGCATCGGCGACGAGGCGGAGTCGCTCCTCACGGCTCAGCTCGCTCGACGGCGACTCCAAGGACCCCTCGTCGTAGAAGGGCGTGGCGTAGAAGAGGAGGCCTTCGTCGCTGCCCGCGTCGAGGATCGCGACGACGTGCGGCGAGCGCACGGCGTGGAGCGCGCGTAGTTCGGTCGCGATGCGCGCGAAGTCGGCGTCGCTGGCCTCGCGGTCGAGGACCTTCACGGCGATGATCTGGTCGCTGACGCCCAGGCGCTGCGGGGGAGTGGCGCGGTAGAAGCGCCCGTGGTTGCCCGATCCGATCTCGTCGATGAACACGTAGTCGGCGACGCCGTCCATGCTTCAGGTCCTTCCCTCGGAGCCGTCAGGCTCGCCATCCCGGTCGGCGTCGGAACCCTCGATGAGGTCCTCGCGGAAGTCCCCGCCCACATCCAGCCTGGTGCGAGTGAAGGTCTCGTCGAGGTCGACGGGCGGAAGCCCGAGGATCTGGCGTCGGAATTTCAGCATGAGCAGCAGGATCCCGGTGACGACCACCATGCCGATCACGGCGTAGATGACCAGCGCCCTGTTCGTTCGCAGCGGCTCGAGGAAGATGATCGTCGTGGCCAGTTCGGTGAGAGCCAGGATGACCACGAGCACCACCAGCTGGCGGTTGGTCATGCGCGAGGCGAGCCAGGCACCGAGGGGCGCCCCGAAGATCACGATGGGGACCGACGCCAGCCAGAAGCCGAAGACGTCGTAGCGCAGGGGATTGAGCGGGGGCAGCCCCTCGCCGTAGGCGGCGCACAGGGGGGCGGCGTCAGGCGCCTGACCGGGGCATGGGACGGCCCCGACCGCCTGGCCGCCCACGGTGACCACCTGGCCGGCGGCATCGAGGCCGGTGATGAGTTGGCCGCCCAGGAGACTGAGGGTGATGAAGGCGATGACGCAGGTGCCTGCCATCGCGATGACGCTCGTGGGGATGCCGATTCTGGGGATCAGCCCGATGAGGATGATGAGGACGATGTAGAGGAAGACGTTGGTCCCCGGCCCCACCAGCGACGAGACGAACCCCCCGATGAAGCCGAACAGGATGAGAATCGAGATGAGCCGCCAGCCGTAGTCGGTAACGCGGGTGATCTGCTCGAGGATCTGCTGTCGGTAGTTCAACCAGACGACGGCGGCCGCGCCGAAGACCACGAGCGTGAATGTCACGCGGACGTAGGGCGCGGGGATGACGGATGGCCAGAAGGGCTGATTGCGCTGCGTGAAGGGACCGAAGAGCCCGAACAGCAGACCGACGATCGCCGCGGGCAGGGAGATGGCGAGGGCCCGCCACTCGACGGGCCGGCGGTTGATGATGATGGACAGCGAGGCCATCGTCATGCCGATGGCCGGCATGCTGAGCGAGAAGGTCCGTGCAACCTGGGGCGGGACCCCGAGCACCTTCGTGTAGATGGGGAACGACACCGTGCCCCCGCCCAGGGGAGTCGAGCTGCCGATGACGCTCCCGGCCGCTGCGATGAGGGGCGAGAACCAGTTGTCGAGGATGCGACCCCATTGGCCGGTGGCCGTGATGGCGATGGCCCAGATAGCGAGGGCGATAAACGACAGGCTCAGCGCGATGCGGGCCCTGCGCTTGGCCGTGGCCTTCCGTGTCGCGGAGGCCTCGCCGATGATGGCGTCGATGTTCGGGGATGCGCCCCCTGACGATGTGCTCATGTGATGCGCCCTCCGTTGTAGCGCCAGCGGGGAAGGAAGACCTTGATGGGTCCCACGGCGACGAGCCACATGAGAACCCACATCGTCGTGAAGAGGATGAGGAAGGCCGCGGTGTCCACGGTGAACCCGAAGAGGAATCCGAGCAGGCGCAGCACCAGGTAGGTGGTGATGCACTCGGGGATCCCGGTGAGGAGTGCGAACAGCGTGGGCCAGTCCTTCTCCCACCGGTACTGCTGAAGGGTGATGTAGACGGCGTCCCACGCGATGCCGACTACTCCGACGATGAGGAGCGACAGCAGCAGGACGCCGTACGCCTGGAGGAGGGAGACACCAGTGGGCCGCGGGAGGAGCCAGCCGATGAGGAGGGTCCAGGGCAGGCCGATGGTGAGGAGGAGGAAGAAGCGCGTCTGAACGCGGCCGGAGAAGACGGGGATCACGTTGCCCCCCCTGCGCGCCGGTACTCCTCCTCGGTCACGCCCCAGGCGGTCCCGTCCCAGTAGCGGCGGGTGCCGTCGGATTGCGGATACCAGCCGGGTGATGGC
>JBJTJS010000089.1:0-2231 GCA_046096085.1 bacterium | reverse complement strand
GGCTGAGCGTGCGCACTGCCCGGCGGACATCGAGCGACCTCAACTCCTCGAGTTCGTGGATCACGCGCTCCACCTCTTCCCGGCTCCCGTCGTTCTCCTCGGCGACGACCTGGAGTCGCAGGCAGGCGGCGAGCAGGCCGCCCTGCACCCGATCGTGGAGCACGATCGCGACGGACCGGCGTACCTCCTCGTCGGCCTTGAGCAGCGCCTCCGCCTGGGCTTCCACGACGTCAAGGGCCTGCTGCGTGACGTCGACCTGTCGCTGCAGGCGCTCCTGGAGCGACCCGATGATCGCCTGGATGATGACGAGTCCCACGAAGGCACGGATGAGGGCGAAGATGATGTCGCCGCCCGTCGACAGCGTCGGGTAGTCGGGGATGTAGCCCTGGGCGAAGCGCACGAGCACGGCGAGACCCGTGGCGGCGAGCAGCGTGGCGATGTAGCCGGGGAACGTGGCGACGACGCGGGGGAGGTATCGCCGCGCCAGCGCGAGCACTGCGAAGACGATGAACCCGAAGACGACCGCGGTGAGCAGCTCCATCGGCACCGTGTCCGGCGTCATGAGGAAGGAGCGGACCGACAGGGCGATGAGCCCCGTGACCAGTCCGTCCGCGAACGGATAGAGCTGCCAGGGGCCGGCGTACTGCCACCAGTGCCGGTGCTCAGGCGCCGTCGGTTGCGTCGTCATCGCGCGTCAGTTCCAGGTAGACGAGGATCGCCCGGGTGCGCAGGTCATCGGAGTCGGGATCCACGTCGGGAACGATAATGCGGTACGCACGGGACAGATCCTGTCGTACGGCGTCATGCGACACGTGCAGGCGCCGGGCGATCTCGGTGCTCTTCACCCCGGAGGCGGCCATCCCCAGCACCGCGCGCTGCCGGATGGTGAGCGCCTCGAGGGGGTGGCTCTCCCTCTCCGGGTCGGTCGGCGGCTCGGTCATCGTCATGCCGCGGGCGGCGTCGCTCAGGGTCTGCACGAGATCGGCGATGGGGAGCTCGCCGGACTTGGGCAGGGTCACCCACCCGATGAGCGCCTCGGGCGGGACCGTGCGCGCGACGGTGTCGAGGCGGTACTGCGAGTGGATGACGATCCCGATGTTCTCGTTGAGGCTGCGCAGGGCGAGGCCGAGGTCGATGCCGTTGATCTGGCTTGACCCCAGGGCCAGGTCGAGGAGGGCGACGTCCGCCTGCTCGGCGAGCCGCTGGTCGATGGCCTCGTGCGCGATGCCCGTGGCGAGGAGCACGTCGATGTCGGACCGCTGCTCGAGGAGCTGGGTCATGATGCCGCGCAGGGAGGGGTCGTTCTCGACGTAGATCACCCTCGTCGGTCGCACGCCTCAGCGTGGCACACCCTGGCCGGTCCACCCCGGGCCTTCACATATGTGACAGGTCGTTCTCCGGGCCGCTTCACGCGCGGCCCGCGGTTACCATGCTGGAGTGCTGCGTCGGAGGGTGTTGAGCGCCGGTCTTGCCGTCGCGGCACTCGCGACCGCCCTTGCCCCCGCGGCCGCCCGCGCCGAGCCGCCGCCCCCGCCGAAGTATGGCGACTGCTTCAACTACGGCGCCCGCGGTCTGGTCGAGGTGAGCTCCCCGGGCCCGAAGGTCCCCTGCAGCGGCCTGCACTCGGCGGAGGCGTTCAAGATCGCCCGCTGGACCGCGACTCGCTCCCCCTTCGGGATGAGCGACGAGGAGCGGCTGGTCATCGCGGAGCGCAAGTGCGCACCGGGCAAGGACACGGCGTTCGGGGTGAAGTGGTTCAACTACTGGGCGTACTTCATGCCCACCCGCGAGCAGTGGGACGCCGGCCAGCGCTGGCTGCGGTGCGACGCCCTGCATGCGGAGTCCGAGGACCCGATCCGCCTCATCCGCTGGAGGGGCGCCCGCCTGCCGCGCTGAACGAATCAGCACCGGGCGATCGCCGAGGGGGGAATCCCAAGGCTCGCCACAGCCCTGAGCCCCCGAAGGCCCCCGGCGAGCCCCTAGGCTGTGCCCCATGCGGGTGCTCATCACCGGGGGGGCGGGCTTCGTGGGCTCGCACCTCACCGATGCCCTCCTCGCCCGAGGCGACCAGGTCCTCGTCCTCGACGACCTCTCCACCGGCCGCCACGACAACATCCGCGACCACATCGGCGATCCCAACTTCGAGTTCATCCTCGGCTCCATCCTCAACGAGGGGCTCGTGGATGACTGCGTTCGGCGTTCCGACGTCGTTCTCCACCTCGCCGCCGCGG
>JBJTJS010000088.1:0-2111 GCA_046096085.1 bacterium | reverse complement strand
TCGCCGTCCTTGACCAGCGCGGCCGCGTCGGCGAGATCGCGCTGCTTGTCCGCATCTACGAACATCTGCCCTCCTGCATCACGCTGCTCGATCGCCTGCCCCTCGATCGCCTGCCCCTAGATCGACGTCATGCCGCCGTCGATGGTGAGCACCGATCCGGTGACGAAGGCGGCCTCGTCGCTGGCGAGGTAGAGGGCGGCGCCGGCGATGTCGGCGACGTCGCCCAGACGACCGATGGGGTACTTCGTCAGTGTCATCTCCAGCCCCTGCTGCAGGTCGCCACCGCCCCGGGCCGTGAGCATCGGCTCCATGAGCGGCGTGTACACGGTCCCCGGGGCGATCGCGTTGACGCGGATTCCCCGCGGTGCCAGATCGACCGACATGGATCTCGTGAGGCTCGCGACCGCGCCCTTCGCGGCGCAGTAGGCGGCGAAGTTGGGCACGCCCACGAGGGCGGCGACCGACGCCTGGTTGATGATCGATCCGCGCCCGGCCTCGAGCATGGAGGGGACCACGGCCCGGGAGCACAGGAAGGTGCCCTTGGCGTTGATGTCGAAGCAGCGGTCCCAGTCGTCCTCCTCCGCGACGTCGACGGCGCCCTTGCTGCCGATGCCCGCGTTGTTGTAGAGGATCCCCACCGGCCCGAGTTCCGAGACCACCATGTCGATAGCAGCACGAACCTGGGCGTCGTTGGCCACGTCAGCCGACGACGCCACCGCTCGCGCTCCGGTGGCCGCGATGCCCGCGGCGACCTCGGCCGCGGCCTCGCCGTTGATGTCGAGCACGGCGACCGCTGCTCCCTCGCGGGCGAAGAGTTCCGCCGAGGCCCGGCCGATCCCCGACGCGGCGCCCGTGATGACCGCCACCTTGCCTTCTAGTCTTCCTGGCATCCTGCTTCCCTTCCTCGTGGATGTGTCCCCCGCCGGTGCTGACTCGCGCGCCTACCCCTTCACTGCCGCTACCACGACGACCATCCGCCGTCGATGACGATGGCCGAGCCGTTGGCGTACGCCATGCGCCCGGAGGCCAAGATGGCGACGGCGTCGGCGATCTCGTCGGGCTGCGCCACGCGGCCGATCGGGACCTGGGACTCGATGTGCGCGCGCAGGTCTGGCTGATCGAGTCGCCACTGGGTCATCGGCGTCTCCACCATGCCGGGGCAGATGGCGTTCGAGCGGATGCCCGCGTGCCCGTAGTCGACGGCGAGCGAGCGCGCGAACATCACGGCGGCGCCCTTGGACGTGGTGTAGGCGCACCGCCCCGGGAAGGCCACCAGCCCCGCGACCGAGGCGATCGTGATGACCTGTCCCCCGCCCGCGTCGATCATCGCGGGCAGGAGCGCCCTCGTGCACAGGAAGGGACCGCGGACGTTGACGGCCATCACGCGGTCGAACTCCTCGATCGGCGTCTCGCCCGCGCTCGTCGCCTGCTGGGACCCGGTGATCCCCGCATTGTTGACGAGGACATCGACGCGCCCGAAGCGCGCAAGGACGGCGTCCATCACGCGGTCCACGTCGTCCGGATCGGTCACGTCGAGGGGATGGTGATGTTCGGAGAGGTCGCGCACCGACGCGTCATCGAGGTCGGTGGCGACCACGGTCATGCCCTCCTCCCGTAATCGCCGCACCGTGGCGCTGCCGATCCCCCCGGCGGCACCCGTCACCACTGCCACCCGGTCATTCATCTACGACCTCCCATGGACACGCCCGCCCACTGCCTGGGCCGCCTGGATCAGCGGGTCGTACACCGGCGAGTACGGCGGAGCGTATGCGAGGTCCAGCGCCAGGAGATCGCCCACGCTCATGCCGGCCTGGAGCGCGGTCGCGATGACGTCGATGCGCTGGGCGACGCCGTCCCGCCCGGCCATCTGGGCGCCGAGGAGGCGCCCATCCGGCTCGTGGACCAGGCGCACGAGGATGGGTTCCGCGCCCGGGTAGTACTTCGCCCGTGACTTCGCGGTGACATCGGTCGCCTCCGCGGCGATGCCCCGCGACCGGCACTCCTCCAGCGTCAGCCCGGTGTGCGCCACCGCGAAGTCACGGGCGAAGTACTACCCGGGCGCGGAACCCATCCTCGTGCGCCTGGTCCACGAGCCGGATGGGCGCCTCCTC
>JBJTJS010000087.1:0-2185 GCA_046096085.1 bacterium | reverse complement strand
CGATTCGTTCGGACCATCACGGAGGCGATGACCGCACTGCCCTCCATTGTCGCGGGTCTGTTCATCTACGCATTCCTCATCCTGATCCTGGGACTGGACAAGTCGGGGTTTGCTGCCGCCATGGCCATCAGCGTCATGATGCTGCCCATCATCATCCGCGCCTCGGACGTGGTTCTGCGCCTAGTCCCGGGTGCGTTGAAGGAGGCGGCGTACGCGCTGGGCGCGGGCCAGTGGCGAACGGTCTGGTACGTCACCTTGCCGACGGCGCGATCCGGTCTGATGACAGCCATCATCCTGGGTACCGCACGAGGCATCGGCGAGACCTCGCCCGTCCTGCTCACCGCGGGATTCACGGCAGCGCTCAACACCAACCCCGCCTCAGGCCCCATGGTGTCCCTCCCACTCGCCACCTTCGAATTCGTGAAGTCGCCCGAGCAGACCATGATCGTTCGAGGTTTCGGCACGGCTGCCGTGCTCATGCTCCTCGTGCTGGTCCTGTTCGTCATCGCCCGCATCATCGGCGGCAGGGGAGCGGGGAATCTCAGCAAGTTGCAGCAACGAAGGCGCAAGGCACAGTCGGTGCAGGACGCGCAGCGATTCAACTCCCGTTCACCTTCGACCGGTTCCGGGGGAGTGGTCACGCAATCGTCACCCACCATTCATCGCACTCACCAGGAAACCGACCCGGTAAGTGCGACAACGTCTCAGGTGCCGGACAACAGTGAGGGGGCTTCATCGTGAGGCGTGTCGTCGTCGCGGTAGCTGTGATGTCGGCGGTTATGGTGCCCACGATGTCCGCAGGTGCGGCGAGTTACGTTCCGGTCTCGGGAGCCGGGTCCACCTGGAGCGCCAATGCTCTCGACCAATGGCGACGCAATGTCAACCAGTACGGCATGCGCATCGACTACCAGGCTGGCGGGTCGTCGGATGGGCGCAACCAGTTCCGCAATGGCACCGTCGACTTCGCGGTCTCGGAGATCCCGTACGGACTGAAGGACGGCAATGTCGTCGACCAGCCCCCGGCTCGCCCCTATGCCTACATGCCGATCGTGGCCGGCGGGACTGCGTTCATGTACAACCTCAAGATCGGCCCCAATCGGGTCACGCAGTTGCGGCTGTCGGGTGAGGTCATCGCCAAGATCTTCACCGGAGCCATCACGTCATGGGCGGATCCGGCGATCAAGGCCGACAATCCCGGCCTGACTCTGCCCGGCCTCAAGGTCGTTCCCGTGGTCCGTTCCGACGGTTCGGGCACCACGGCGCAGTTCACCACGTGGCTCGCCGCCGAGTACCCCGACATCTGGAACGCGTACTGCCAGAAGGTGGGACGTAGCACTCCCTGTGGCTTCACCTCCAACTTCCCCTCGGGGCCGGGCTTCGTGGCCCAGTCGGGCTCCCTCGGTGTCTCGGGATACGTCGCGCAGGAGCAGAGCGTTGGAGCAATCACCTACGTCGAGTACTCATACGCCAAGAGCGCCGGGTTCCCCGTGGTTAAGGTCCGCAACAAGGCCAACTACTACATCCTGCCCACCGCCCAGGCGGTGGCAGTGGGGCTGCTGGGCGCACGCATCAATCCGGACCTGAGCCAGAACCTGACCGGGGTCTACGGGAATGCCGACAAGCGCGCATACCCGCTCTCGTCGTACAGCTACATGATCATTCCGACATCGAACGACAACGGGTTCAGCAATGAGAAGGGCTACACCCTGGCGGACTTCGCCGTCTACTTCCTGTGCCAGGGCCAGCAGCAGGCCGATGCCCTCGGCTACTCCCCCCTCCCGCTCAACCTGGTGAAGGCCGCCTTCGATCAGGTCCGGCGAATACCCGGAGCGGTGGTCGAGAACATCACCCTCGCGAAGTGCAACCACCCCACCTTCTCCGCAGACGGCAGCAACACCCTGGCGAAGACCGCTCCGCAGCCTCCGCCGTGCGACGCACAGGGACCGAGCCAGTGCGGCACTCCCGCGGAGAACGCCGGGGGCGGCACCGCCCCGACCGACCCGGGGACCGGGGGGGAGTCGGGCTCCGGTGCGGGGTCAGGCGGTGGCTCCGGCTCCGGGTCCGGCTCAGGAGCGGGTTCGGGCGCAGGCCCTGGCGCGGGCGACGGCTCGGGGGCGGCTGCGGGGACGGTCGATGCCGGCGGTAACGCAGGCGGCGGTGGGACCGACCCGGCAGCGGGCGGTGT
>JBJTJS010000086.1:0-16573 GCA_046096085.1 bacterium | reverse complement strand
GTGTGCGCCACCGCGAGGTCGAACACCTTGACGACGGCGGTGCCCACGACCCCGGCGAACTCGGCGTCCCCGCCCGCGGCCACGGTCCCGGCCACGCGCCCCGCCTTGTTGGCGGCAGGGCCGAGCGGCACGTACGCCGGGCCGCCGAGGACGCGGTGGAACACCGCGGCGCAGTCTCCCGCGGAGAAGACGTGGGGATCCGACGTGCGTCCGCGCTCGTCCACGAGCAGCGCGCCGTTGGGCAGCGCCGCGAGGGAGGGCAGCAGCCCGGTGGCGGGCCGCACGCCCAGGGCGAGGACGACGAGATCCACGGGACCGACCTGCTCGGGTGCTTCACCGGAGCCCTGCACGCCGCAGTGCAGCACGAGTCCGGTGTCGTCGGCCACGATGGCCTCGAGCGGGGCGTCGAGCAGCAAGCGACAGTGGCGGCGTACCTCCTCCTCGACCAGGTCGGCGACGACGGGGTCCACCGTCGTCATGACGCGCGGCAGTCGGTCGATCACGGTGACGTCGATGCCCCGGCCGTGCAGTGCCTCGGCCATCTCCAGGCCCACGTATCCCGCGCCCACGACCGCGGCGGAGCGCACTCGCTCCCCACGGCCATCGAGCCCTTCGAGACGTGCATGCAGGTCGATGGCGTCGTCGAGGCGCCGGATGGTGACCACGCGGGGGTCGTCGACGCCCGGGATCGGCGGCACCACCGGGGCGGCGCCCGCCGCGAACACGAGGGCGTCATACGGATGGTGCTCCCCGGCGGCATCCACAACGACCCGACCCTCGAGGTCGATGCGGTCGACCGAGGTCTCGAGCCGGAGGTCGATGCGGCGCCGATCGCGGAACTCCGAAGCCGGGTAGGCCACCAGGCTCTCGGCGCTCTCGACCACCCCGCCGAGGTAGTAGGGCAGCCCGCACACGCCGTAGGAGGGGAAGGGGCCGGACTCGAGCACGGTGATTAGCGCCTCGTGGTCGGTCCGCCGGGCGGCCGAGGCCGCCGACATACCCGCGGCCCCGCCGCCGACCACCACGATCCGCCGGGGCACGTCACCTCCACTAGATCCGACGCCCGATAGCCCTGGCGCCCGATAGCCCTGACGCCCGATAGCCCTGACGCCCGCCCTGAGCCTCCCGGGCCGACCCTCCCAGGAGGGGCCACCGAACTCCATGACCAGCCGGGGTGAACTCGCGGGGATTCTTCATCCGCTCAGGACGGCACCGCGGGGGACGTGGTCCCCTAGTGTTCCCGCCTGTCAGGGGAGTCAATGCTGGAGTCAATGCTCCTGTCAGGGGAGAGACTGTCGCGGAGGTGTCCATGCCGGGTTCGCCCGACTTCCTCGCCCTGCCCTCCCGCGACGTCAAGCCCCGCTCCCGCGGCCTGACGCACGTCCTCGACAAGGGCCTCGCCCCCGAGCAGACCTCCGCCCTCGCGGGCCACTGCGCCCACCTCATCGACATCGTGAAGGTGGGGTGGGGGATCGCGTACGTCGACCCCTGCATCGCCGAGCGGGTGGCGACGTACCGCGCGGCCGGAGTGGACGTGAGCCTGGGCGGGACGCTGGTGGAGATCTGCGCCATGCAGGGGCGGATCCCGCAACTGAGGGACTGGGCGCTGTCCCTCGGGGTGACGGTCATGGAGGTGTCCAACGGCCTCCACCAGCTCGATCCGTCGGCGAAGACAGGCCTGGTACGCCAGCTGAGCGCCGACTTCGCGGTCGCGGCTGAGGTGGGCGACAAGGATCCCGAGGCTCCCGTCGTCGCCGCGCGCTGGATCGAGGAGATGGAGTCCGACCTCGCAGCCGGGGCGACCGGGGGGGTCGCCGAGGGACGGGAGTCGGGCACCGTGGGGATCTACGCCGGTGACGGGACCGTCCGCAGCGACCTCATCGACGTGGTCGCGGACCGAATCCCCCTGGACCGCGTGATCTTCGAGACTCCCCACAAGTCCCAGCAGGCGTGGTTCATCGACCGAACCGGGCCCGGAGTCAACCTCGGCAACATCGCACCCGATGACGTGCTCCCCCTCGAGACGCTCCGCCTGGGACTGCGGGCGGACACCGCCCTGACGGTGGCCACAGGTGAGACACTGGGCTCGCCGGGAGCGTGAGGCACAGCACAGCGCAGCACAGCAGCACGGCAGCAGCACAGCACAGCGCAGCACGGCAGCAGAGCACAGCGCAGCACGGCAGCAGCACAGGAGAGCGGAGGACGCAGCCATGCAGCAGGAGTCGGGCATTCCCCTTCCCGAGCCCAATACGCTCACGCGCCCGTACCGCGGACTGTCGGCCCAGGAGGTCGACATCGACCTTCGTGACGAGGGCGCCATCCTGGACTACCTGATCGGGCGGGAGGTCTACCGGCGCACGGAGTGGCTGCTCCTCTCCCACGGCGATGATCGGGCGCTCATCGAGGTGCGCAAGGAATCCTTCGAGCCGCTCTTCTCCCCGGTGGTCGAGGCGCGCGTGCTCGCTCTCCCGGACCGCGTGGTGTGGATCGAGGATCCCGAGACCGACGTCGGCAACCCGACGCAGTTGGCGACGACCGCCCTTCAGCACCAGCGCCCGGGGGCCGACGCCTACGCCGTGCAGGGCCGCTTCGAGCACATCAACGTGATCTGGCGGCCGCAGCCGGTCACCGTGCTCGTGACGGAGGTCGTGCCCCCGGAGCCGGCGAAACTGCTCGAGATGGCGAAGACCGCCGTGGGGTTCGACGAGGACCTGCCGCCCATCGACCTGGTCCTCGACGCGGTGGACATCCGGGTCATGGCCCAGGACAACCCCGCGTCCGGCTACCTCCTGCCCTGCCGCGGCTCCGGGGTCGACCTGCCGGGCGACGTGACGTTCCTGGACACCCGGCCGGAGGAGCGGCAGGACTGGACCCTCATCGGCTGCGAGCGCTCCGTGCAGTTCCACCGCCACTTCTACGGCGACGCCCCCGCGCAGGTCGACTTCTGCCCCAATCGTCGGGCGGCGTCCCTGGCTCCGGACGCCCTGGTGCTCACGAAGTGCTGCCTGCTCGAGCGGGGGGTCGAGGTCCGGGGCAACACCGCGATCGTGCCCTGGGGGTCCAACCTCGACGAGGTGCGGCTGGCCCTGCGCCTCATCACCGGGGTGGGCCCGCTGCCGGAGCCCAAGCAGATCGGGTCCGCCCTGGCCCCATGACCGCCCACCTGAGCGACTCCGCGATCTACGGGCATCTGTGGGGTACCGACGAGACCCGCTCCCTGCTCAGTGACGAGGGGCGCCTGCGTGCCTGGCTCGACCTCCTCGCCGAGCTCGCCGAGGCGCAGGCGGAGGTGGGTCTCGTGCCCGTCGAGGCCGCCGCGTCGATCCGCGAGGCGGTGACGGGTTGGACCCCCGACCCTGCGCAGGTCGGAGCTCTCACCCGCGAGACCGGCCACTCCACCCTCGGACTCATCCGCGTGCTCCAGGAGCGGCTTCCGCCGCAGTCGCGGGAGTGGGTGTACTACGGCGCCACGGTGCAGGATCTCAGCGACACGTGGGCCGTGCTCGTGATGCGTCGCATGGCCGACATCGTCGAGCGCGACCTGACCGCGGCCCGGGCCGCGGCCGTGGGGCTCGCCCGGGAGCACCGCGACACCCTCATGTGCGGACGCACCCATGGCCAGCCCGGACTGCCCATCACCTTCGGGTTCAAGGCCGCGGTGTGGGCCGACGAGATCGACCGGCACCTGCGCCGCCTCGCCGCCAGCCGGGCGGAGCGCGAGGTGATCCAGCTCGGCGGCGGCCTCGGATCCATGGAGTTCTGGGGCGAGGCCGCGGGTCCGATGGCGGCCGCGTTCGCGCGACGGCTCGACCTCGCCGTGCCCGCCATTCCCTGGATCACGTCGCGCGACCGCTTCGCCGAGTTCGTCACGCAGATGGCCATGGTGGCGGCCACCATCGCGAAGATCGGGGACGAGGTCTACGAGTTGCAGCGCGCCGAGATCGGGGAACTCCGGGAGCCCCTGAATCCCGGGACCGTCGGCAGCATCACGATGCCGCACAAGCGCAACCCGGAGTGGGCCGAGCACGCCAGCACCCTCGCGCGCCTGGTGCGCGTCAATGCGGACCTCGCCCTCGAGAGCATGATCCACGGCCATGAGCGCGACGGTCGTGCCTGGAAGACCGAATGGGTGGTGCTCCAGGAGACCTGCCATTTCACCGCCGTGAGCACCCTGGCGGCGCAGCGCATCCTCCAAGGGCTGGAGGTCGACGATGCCCGCATGCTGTCGAACCTGCAGGCGCAGGGGGGCTACGTCCTCAGTGAGCCGGTCATGCGGGTGCTCTCCGACAGCGTCGGGAAGCACACCGCCCATCAGATCGTCTACGAGGCGACCCTGCGGGGGCGCGAGCGCGGCACCGACATGCGGACGGCGCTGCGCGACGACCCACGACTCGACGGCATCACGGACGCGGAGCTCGACGCGCTCCTGGACCCGCGGTCCGCGCTGGGCTCGATCCCGCGCTTCGTCGACGGCGTCGTAAGCCGACTCGATGGCTGACGTTCCGGGGGTCCCGCGGGTGCCGCTGGCGGTGACCCCCACGCCGCTGCGCCCCGCCCCGCGACTGTCCGAGGAGCTGGGTGCCGAGATCTGGTTCAAGCGCGACGACCTGCTCGGCCTGGGGCTCGGCGGCAACAAGGCCCGGCCCCTGGAGTTCCTCATGGGCGACGCGCTCGCGCAGGGGTGCGACGTCCTCGTCACGGGTTCGGGGTCCCAGTCGAACTGGTCCCTGCTCGCCTCGCTCGCGGCACGCCGCTGCGGCCTCGAAGCCGTTGTCTGCCTGTACGGCGATCCGCCGCCCGAGGCGCGCGGGAACCTCGCCCTGCACCGGCTCGTCGGCTCTCGGCTGGTCTGGACCGGCGACCCGTCGCGCGAGTCGGTGGACCTGCGCATCGCCGAGATCGCCGCGGAACTCGAGTCGGCGGGTCGCCACCCCTACGTCGTCCCGCGCGGCGGCGCGACCCCGCTGGGCAGCCTCGGCTACCTCCTCGGCTCTCGCGAGATCGCGGAGCAGTGCGCCGCGGCCGGGATCGCCGATCCCACCGTGTGGCTGGCGACCGGCTCCTGCGGCACCCAGGCCGGGCTCGTCGCCGGAGTCGGGGGCGGGATCCTCCCCCGCGTCATCGGGGTCACCGTGAGCCGGCCCGTAGACGAGTGCCGAGAGCGCGTGCTGCGCCTCGCGGTAGGAGCCGCGGACCTCGCCGGGATCGCTCCCCCGGCCCACGGCAACGTCGAGGTCGTCGACGGCTACCTCGGGCCGGGATACGGGTACGCCTCGCCCGAGGGTGCTGCTGCCGCGGAGCTCGCGCTCCGGACCGAGGGGGTCTTCCTCGATCCGCCGTTCTGCGCCAAGGCCATGGCCGCACTCGTCGATGCGGCCCGTGAGGGCGCGCTCACGGGACCGACGGTCTTCCTGGTGTCCGGCGGCGCGCCGACGCTCTTCGTGCAGGATGGTCCGCTGTGACCGGCCATCCGCCCGAGGGCTACCTGGGCACCGACGGGCGCATCACCTCCGGACCGGCCCCGGAACTCGTCGCCGCCGGCTACGCGCTGGAGATGGGCGACGCCGCCATGCTGCACGACGGGCTGATGCTCGCCGACCTCGCCCACGTCATCGCCCTGCGCGAGAAGGACCTCATCAACGCGCCCACCGCACGGGCGCTCCTCGGCGCCGTCCTGGAGAGAGGGTCCATACCCGCCGGGGATTTCCCCTACGACGTGCGACTCGGCGATGCCTACAACAGCCGGGAGCGCGAACTCGAACGGCGGCTCGGCCCGGATGCGGGGTACGTCCACCTGGGCCGCACTCGCCGGGAGGCCGGGCGCATCGCGTTCCGCCTCGCCCTGCGCGACCGCATCGAGACCCTGGCTCTCGCCGTCGGCCCGCTCGTGACAGCGCTGGCGGATCGCGCCGAGGAATGCGCCGACGCGACCTGGGCCGACGTGACCTACCTGCAACTGGCCCAGCCGTCGACCTTCGGGCACTACCTCGCGTCCTTCGCCGAGGAGGGGGAGCGCCACCTGCCCCGGCTCCGGGCGGCTCATGAATGGGCAGACGTCTCGCCGGCTGGCTCAGGAGGCGTCGCCGGCACCCGGCTGGGCCTCGACCGCGCACGACTGGCCGAGTTGCTGGGCTTCGCGGCGGTCGGGCGCAACACCCGGGACACGATGTGGACCATCGACGGCCTCATCGACGCGGTCGCGGCGGCCACGCAGGTGGCCGTGACCTGCGACCGCCTCGCCGAGGACCTCCAGATCTTCGCGAGCGCGGGATTCGGGCTGGTGACCGTCGATGCGTCACTCTGCCGGGCGTCCGTGCTCATGCCGCAGAAGCGCAACCCCTACGCCCTCTCGGTGATCCGCGCGGGGGCCGGTGACCTGGCGGGTCGGCTCAGCGGCACGGTGACGACGGCACGCACCCCGTCGGCCGCGACGGACAACTGGCTGCATTCCTACGGCGAGGTCATCGCAGCCCTCGAACTCGCCACGCGGCTGGTCGAGCTCACGGCGGCCGTCTTGCGCACGCTGTCGATCAATCGCGAACGGCTCAGGGCCAGTGCCGCCGACCAGCAGGCCCTCGCCACCGACCTGGCCGACGAACTGGTCCTGACCGCCGGGATGGACTACCGCAGCGCCTACCGGGTGGTGGGCAGGGCGGTGGCCGTCGCCCTCGAGACCGGCTCACGCATCACACCCGAGAGCCTCGCCTCGGCATGCCGCGACGTCCTCGGGGACGACCTGACCGCCGCCGCGGCCGGTTTCGACTGGGCCGACATCGACTGGGCCGCGCTGGCAGATCCCGACGCGATCGTGGCCACGCGGCGCGAGCCGGGCGGGTGCGGGCCGGCAGCCGTGCGCGAGGAGATGTCGGACCTACGCTCCCGCCTCGACAACGACGTGCGCTGGGTCGAGGCCCGACGCTCGCGCGCCCGCGACGCCCGCGACGCCCTGATGGCCCGCGCCCGCGCCGTCCGCTAGAGCGACTGGAGCTCCTGCGCTCCCGCCCGCAGTCTCGACAGCTGGATGAAGTGCGACGGGTTGAGGAACAACTCCGTCATCTCCGCGAGCTGGTCGATGGTGACCCCCACCTTATGGATGAGGAAGTCGAGGTACTGGAAGCCGTCCTTGGCGCCGAACCCGACGTGGTGGGCACCCACCAAGCGCCGGCTCTTGGCGTCGAAGACGGCCTTCTGGAAGCCCGTGAGCTCGGGGTGGGTGAACGCGAGGAGCATCGTGCCCTCCGCGCACGGCAGCGGGATGTCGCCATACGGCACCCCCGGGGGCGGCATCTGGATCACGATGATCTCGCCGTACTGCTCACGCGCCTCGCGCTCCGACAGGCCCACCCACGTGACCTCGTAGGTCGAGTGCAGGAAGTCGGGGTACTCGCTGAAGTCGAAGGAGTAGTCCTCGCCCATGATGTTGCGGGCCGCGGTCATGCCGCACTTGCGAGCCTTGAACATCTCCATCGGGGGACCGATGAGGTCACCGATGGCGTAGACGCCCGGCACCGACGTGCGCATGTGGTCGTCGACGATCACGGCCCCGCGGTCGTCGACTGACACGCCCAGCGCCTTGACGAAGGGGTCGGAGTTCGGTCGCTCCCCCGTGCCGATGAAGATCATCTCGCACGGGAAGTCCCGGACCGAACCGTCGGACAGCCGGGCTCGGACCCCGGTGACGCGATCGTCGCCGAGGACCTCGAGGGTCTCGGTGCCGTCGTGGATGTCGATGCCGCGTCGGCGCATGCCGTCGACGACGTACTCGCGCAGGTCGTCGTCGACGTGGTGCAGGCCGCGGCCGGTCATGAGGGGGCTGCGCGCGAGGATCGTGGTCTGGCACCCCGCGGCCTGGAAGAAGGAGCCGTACTCGATGGCGACCTTCGATCCGCCGATGATGACGCACGAGCGCGGGTTGAAGTCGAGCTCCTCGATCAGGGTGGCGTAGTCGTAGACGCCCTTCTTGTCCATGCCGGGGACGTCCGGGACCACCGTCGTCGAGCCCGTCGCGAGGACGAGGTTCTTCGCGGTGAAGATCTCGCCCTCGACCTCGACCGTGTGGGCGTCGAGGACCGTGGCCGTCGCGTTGAGGATGTACTCCATCCCCAGCTGCTCCTTGCTCTGCCAGTTCATGAACGAATGGGCGGTGTTCCGGCCGGAGAGGAAGAGCTGGACCATGTCGAGGATCGAAGCCTTGGACTCGTCGAACTCCGGGAACCAGAAGCGCCCCGACAGGGTGCGCGCGAGGTCGAGCTCGCGGGCCGCCTCGGAGAAGAGGTGGTGGGGCACGCAGGCCTGGTGGGGGCAGGACCCGCCGAGGAAGGGCCAGCGGTCCACGGTCAGCTGGCGTCCCCCGCGCGCCTTCATGAAGGCCGACCCGAATCGCCCGCCGGCGCCCCCGCCAATGAAGATGGCGTCGAACTCGCGATCGTCGGTGCGATCGACGTTGTAGATCGGGCCGGTGCGGGCCCCCTCCTCGAACTCGTCGATGAGCACCCGCCAATCGGCGTTGCTGGGGTGCTCGTCGCGGATATCCAGTCCCTGAGTGCTCATGACGGTACTTTCCTCGTGGACGCGCCTGCCGACCATGCCCCGCGCGGACAGTGTTGGCCGCTCCCTTCGTCCACTCGGGTCGATCCCCTGCCCTTCGTCCTCGGGCAGGCTGTGCCCATGAGCCAGCCTGCATCCGCCAAGAACCCCGACGCCGCGGCCGAGGAGGTCGCCGCCCTCGTGGCCCGCGCACGCGCGGCCCAGGAGGCCATCTCCGACTGGGACCAGGACCGGGTCGACGAGCTCGTGACCGCCGTCGCCTGGGCCATCGTGCGCAAGGACAACGCCGAGACCCTCGCCCAGCTCGCCGTCGACGAGGGCGGATTCGGCACCTACTCGGACAAGCTCACCAAGATCCAGCGCCGCGTCAACGGCCTTCTCGCCGACATGCAGGGACTGCAGACCGTCGGTGTCGTCGAGGAGGATCCCTCCCGGGGGCTGGTGAAGATCGCGAAGCCGGTGGGCGTCGTCGCGGCACTCATCCCCACGACCGGACCCGACGCCACGCCGCCGATGAAGGCCCTCATGGCCCTCAAGGGCCGCAATGCGATCATCGTCGCGCCCCACCCGCGGACGCGGAAGACATCGGAGCTGTCCGTCGAGTTGATGCGGGCCGCCCGCGCCCAGGACGGCGCCCCCGAGGACCTCGTCATCAGCCTCACCAGTCCGTCCCTGGACAAGACCCGCGAGCTCATGCGCCAGGCCGATCTCGTCGTCGCGACGGGAGGCGCGGGCATGGTCAAGGCTGCCTACAGCAGCGGAACCCCGGCGTACGGCGTCGGCGTGGGCAACTCCGTGCATGTCGTCGACGAGACGGCCGACCTCGATGACGCGGCAGCGATGATCACCGCGGCCAAGACCTTCGACCTCGCAACGAGCTGCCTGGCGGACAACTCCCTCATCGTCGCGGACGAGGTCTACGACACCCTGGTCGAGAAGCTCACGGCGTCTGGCGGCTACCTGTGCGACGCGGAGGAGAAGGCCAGCCTCCAGCGGGCGATGTGGCCCGACGGCGGGGAGATCCCCACCCTCGACGTCATCGCCAAGTCCGCCGCCCACATCGCCGGCCTGGCCGGCATCGACATCCCCGAGGGGACGACGTTCCTCATGGTGGAGGAGGACGGGACCGGACCGGAGCACCCCTTCTCCGGGGAGAAGCTCTCCGTCGTGCTCGCGGTGTACCGCTACGGGGGCGACATCGGCGAAGCCGTCGGCATCGTCAACGACATCACCGCCTACCAGGGCCTGGGGCACACCTGCGGCATCCACACCAGCCGCGACGACCATGTCGAGGCACTGGCCCACGGCACCCGGACCGCGCGCGTCATGGTCAACCAGAGCCTCAACGAGGGCGCGGGCAGCGCGCGCAACGGCCTTCCGTTCACCCTCAGCCTGTCCTGCGGGACCTGGGGCGGGAACATCACCACGGAGAACGTCAACGCCCGGCATTTCGTGAACCTCACCTGGGTCTCTCGCCCCATCGCCCCGAAGAGCATCACCGAGGAGGCCCTCTACGCCGCACACTGGGACAAGTACGGCACCTGACCCCGGGCCACCCGGACCCGGCAACCGACAGTAGCCTCCCGATTCAGCGGGGGGTGACGGCGAGGAGGAAGCGCGTGACGGACCCCATCCCCTCCGGGCTCCCCGGCGTGACCCTGAGCGAGGGCGATCACATCTGCGCCTTCTACCGCGGTGCCGAGGGGCGCGACGAGATCCTCGTGCCCTTCCTGCGCGCCGGCGTCGAGGCGGGCGACCTGTGCACGGCCGTGCTCGACCAGGTGGAGCCCGATGAACTGGCGGAGCGCATCCTCGATCACGGGGGCAACCCCGAGGGCGACCACGGCGACATGCGGGACGACGGCCTGTCCCTCATGCGGTCCTCGGAGGCGTACCTGCGCAATGGCGCCTTCGACAAGCGGGCCATGATCGACTTCTGGGACTCCTCCCTGAGCAAGGGCCTCGCCGGAGGCGAGCACGCGTTCGCGCGCAGCTGCGGCGAGATGTCGTGGTCGCTCCAGCCGCTCCCCGGCGTGGAGTCCCTCGTCGAGTACGAGTCCGAGCTCAACCGCTTCCTGCCCCGCTACCCCCAGGTGATCCTCTGCCTGTACGACCTCGACCTCTTCGACGGACAGGTCGTCGTCGACCTGCTGCGCACCCACCCGAAGCTGCTGCTGTGCGGCAGCCTGCTCGACAATCCCTACTACCTCGAGCCCGAGGAGTTCCTCGCCGCCAGGAGCGGGGCCCCGTCTCCGTGACCGAGCGGCCAGCGGCGAGCCTGCAGGAGCGCGACCAACTCTCGCGCCTCAATGCGCTGCTCGTCCTGGCCCTTCTCATGACCGAGAGCACCGACGAGATGCAGGTGCTCCGCATGGGAGCGAGCGCGGCTCCCTCCTTCGCGGCGTGCCGACTGGTCGGGGTGCGGCTCACCGACACCCGTGGCACCACATGGGTTGCCGGCCCCGACGGAGACGCCGAGCCCCCGGGCCTGGACGACATCCCGTCCACCGGCGGCCAGGTGGAGGTCCCCGGGGCCCACCATGGATGGACCTACGCGCTGGGCACGAGCGGCCCCCACCTGGGCTACATGGTGGTCGCTGCCGACCGAGAACTGCCCAGCGACGAGCACTTCCTCCTGCGCGTGCTGGCCCAGCAGATCGGATCTGCGGTCCGCAACAGCCAACTGCACCGGCTCGAGCGGGATGCCGCGAGCGAGTTATCGGCCGTGAACCAGCAGTTGGAGAGCACGGTCGAGGCGCTCCAGCAGCGCATCGAGATCCACCATCGGCTCACGCGCGCGGCCGTGAGCGGAGAGGGGATCGACGGACTGGCGCGTGCCGTGCACGAGGTCACGGGCCTGCCCGTGGCGATCGAGGACCGATACGGCAACCTGCGAGCCTGGGCCGGGCCGCACCAGCCGGAGACGTACCCCAAGGACCCCCCGGCGCGACGCGAGCAGCTTCTCCGCCTGCTCATGCGCGACGGCTCGCCGCTGCGAGAGGCGGGCGGGGTGCTCATCTCGGCTTCACCGCGCGCCGACTCGGTCGCCGTCCTGGCCCACATCGACGAGGAGGGCCTCGCGCGCGACGAGGACATAGCCGCCCTGGAGTACGGCGCCACGATCCTCTCCATGGAACTCGCGCGCCAACTCAGCGTCGCCGACGCGGAGATCCGCATCCGCCGCGACCTCGTCGAGGACCTCCTCTCAGGGACGAGCGAGGAGAGCGCGCTGCCGCGCGGGGAGGCCTTCGACCGCGACCTCAGCCAGCCGCATCGCGTCATCGTCGTCGAGGCGAAGGGCGTGCTCAAGGACGACGACACCCTCTTCAACGGCGTGCGCAGGGCGGCCCGCGACCTGGGCCTGGGGCAGCTGCTGGTCTCGCGCGGGGGCACCGTCGTCCTCCTCGCCGATCGCGAGAAGGACTGGTGCGAGTTGCACGCCGCCGTCACCCGGGAGGTCACTCCCGGCCAGTGCCGCATCGGGGTCGGCGGGCGAACCCGCGGGGTGGACGACTTCCCGCGATCGCACCGCGAGGCCCTCCTGGCCCTGCACCTGCAGCGGGAGTCCGGGCGCGCACCGGGAGTGACGTCGTTCGACGACCTCGGCGTCTACCGCCTGCTCGCCACGACCGGGGATCCGCAGGAGGTCGAGCGCTATGTCCAGGACTGGCTGGGAGCGCTCATCGACTACGACGTCCAGCGGCACTCCGATCTCGTGGACACGCTCCACCAGTACCTGGAGTCCGGGGGCCACTACGACACTGCGGCGAGTGCCCTCTCCATCCACCGCAGCACGCTGAAGTACCGCCTGCAGCGCATCCGCCAGGTGTCCGGGCACGATCTGGCCGATCCGGAGGTCAGCTTCAACCTGCAGTTGGCCTGCCGGGCGTGGCGGACCCTGCAGGCCCTCAAGGGCAATCCATAGCGCGCCCGCGCCCCCGTGTGTACGGTGAGATCCTCGCCTCCGGAGGAAACATGGACCATCCCCGCGTCACCCGCCTCGCATCCCTCTCCGCTGTCACCCTCGCCCTGGTCGCAGGATCCCTGGTCATGAGCGCGGCACCCGCACAGGCCTTCACCGAGGGCGGGGCAGTGACCACCCCCGTCGGAATCCAGCCGGAGGGCGCGGCGCAGTGGTCGACGCTGCTCGCGGTCAGCAACGCTGCCTCGAACTCCCTCTCCATCATCGACACCAACACGATGGTGGTCACGGACACCATCTCGGGGCTCGGTGCGCCCACGAGCGTGGCCATCACAGGCGTGCCCCCGTCCCTGCGCTACCTGGTCACCGAATCCTTTCCCACTGCTCTCTCCGTGATCGACGGGCTCACCCCGAGCGCGACTATCCCGCTCCCGGGAACCGCGCCCGTTCAGGTAGTCGTGTCCCCCGCCGACCCGAACCTGTGGATCGTCGTGGACGCCCTGGGCAGCGTGATCCGGCACGACGGCACCGCCGGAGCGCCCGTGCCGCTGTCGCTCGGTGGCAACCCGTGGCGCGCGGTCTTCAGCGAGGGCGGGGACACCCTCTACGTCCTCGATGCCCAGGGCGAACTCATCGCCGTGGACGTGGCGACGATGACGCGCATCCAGGGGTATCCCATAGGCGGATTCAACCTCACCGGGGTGGCCCTCATCGGGGATCGCGCCTTTATCTCGTCCCAGGACGGGCTGGTCTACCGCATCAACCTGCTCACCGGCGCCGTCCGGGCCTTCACGCTGGGCGGCACCTACACGAGCATCCAGCCCAACTGGTTCGGGCGCTATCTCTACCTCACCAACCGCGACGTGCAGACGCTGGACATCATCACCGCGTCGGGGGGACTCCTCGTCACCAGCCTGCCTCTGGCCGCCACGCCGCTTGTCCTGGTCACGCCGCAGTCCGGCGAGGACCGAGACGTGTTCGTCGTCAACAGGGATGCGAATTCCGTCTCGAAGCTCACGGTCAACCCCGATCCGCCGGGGCGACCGACCGGATGGGTCTCGAAGTCCTGCACGCTCGCGTCCGGACGAGTCACGGCGAGGCTGCAGTGGCAGCCCGCCTCGTCACCCGGCGATCTCGCCCTCGAGGGGTATCGATTCCAGCTCAAGAAGGCCTCGGGCACCTGGGGCCGGGCGAAGTACACCCGGCGGGTCGAGACCAATGGAACTCTCACCACCCGGGGATACCGCGTCGGCCAGCGGATCACCGTGCGAGTCCAGTCGCTCTCGCTGGCCGGGTCGAGCGGGTGGCTGCGGGGCACCTGCACCGTCCGGCGGTGATCCTCCGCGGCGAGCCACCCGCTCACGCACCCGGTGGCAGCCGAGCCAAGCTTCCCTGAGAGGGTGTGGGGGCGCCGTCGGGACCGCCGACTCGGGCGCTACCGATCGCACACTGATCACAGAAGGAGACAGACATGGCTCAGGGAGACGCTCCCGTTCTCGCGACGCTCGCCGAGATGAACGTCGCATCCATCGCCCGCGTCGAGCTCGACCCCGCGGTGCTCATCGTCGTTCGCCTCGCGGCTCTCGTCGCCGCCGACGCGCCGCCCGCGTCGTACCTCATGCACATCGGCCCCGCCCTGGACAACGGCGTGACCCTGGATGACCTTCAGGACGTGCTCGTGGCCGTGGCCCCGATCGTCGGGACCGCGAAGGTCCTCACCGCCGCCGGCAACATCGCCGAGGCGCTCGGCGTGGCGATTGCCGTCGCCGAGGAGATGGCGTAGGCGCGCAGGACTTCCGCCTATCGTTTCGTCATCACCGTCACGGGCGGGCTGGAGGCACTCCGGCCCGCCCCGTGCACGGTGCGCACCTCGACCGTGTAGGGCCGCCCCGGGCGCAGGCCGGAGATCGTGAAGCGACCCGTTGCCCGCCCGGATGAGCGCCACGACCCGCCATTGATCCGATAGTCGACGCGGGTCACGGGTGCCGCCACGAACTCAGGCACGGTGGCCCGCACCCCCAGCGTCGTCCTCCCCGGCTCGATCCCGCGGATACGCGGGGTCCGCGGACAGGCGTAGACCGACACATCGTCGACGTACCAGCCCTCGCTGCCCACGGAGGAGTTCGTGGCCACGCGGAAGCGGAAGCTCACGCTCTTGCCGGCGAGGCTCGACAGGTCTGCCCGCGTGGTGATGTAGCCGCGGGAGACCCCGGCGAACGCCTCGCGCCCCTTGAGGGGATTGTCCGATCCGTAGCCCGAGAGGGTGCCGGTGTAGCCGTTGTCGCTGAGCAGGGGTCCTGCGTCGCGCCACTGCGCTTCGCCTGCGACCCGGTACTCCAGCACACCGCCGTCCCACAGTCCGCCGGCCTCCCGGTGGAACTGGAAGGAGTGGGCGAACCTGAGGAACACCTGACCCTGCGGAATGGCCACCGGCTCGGCCATGGCGATGCTCGCGTCGTACCGGAAGTCGGGATTGTCGCCCCAGAGGTTGTGCGTGCCCTCGGTCGCGAACGCCTCCAGGGCGTAGCCCGACTCGTGAATGTCGCCGGAGCGGTACCACAGCGCGTACGGCGCCTGCGGGCTGTCGGGGGTCTCGACGGACTTCAACCAGGCGAGGGTGTCGTCCTCGAAGCCGTCGGACCACAGCCGCACGGGCACGGCCGCACTCGCCGGATCCGACGGGCTCGTCCCACACACCGGGGCGGCAGCGACGCGGCCGTTCACCGGCTCGATGTCCATCTCGGTCGCCACCAGAGCGCGGTCCGCCTGGGAGCAGTCGTCGGCGGTGATCCCGAACGTGCCGCGCAGCGCGGCACAGGAGGAACGCACCGCCTTGGCCAGCATCTGGTAGTCCGCCGCCGACGTAAGCATCGGCATGGCCCCGTAGACGATTCGGGCTGTCTTCTCGATGCCGATGCCCCGCACGGTCTGGCCGTTGAACGTGTCGCCGTCGGTCAGCAGGTAGGCGAACTTGTTGCCGACGCCGCTGTTGCGGTGGACGCCGCCGCGGTCCTCGTCGAGAGCGCGGAAGAAGATCGAGCCGGTGCGATCCGGGTGCTGGGACAGCGTGGGGTCCTTCATGCTGCGCAGGGTGAAGCCGAAGATCAGCACGATGTCCTCGCCCATCTGCCAGCGGACCTCGGGATCGTCGTTGCCGCCGGGGTACTCCAGGTCGACGAACTCGCCGAAGATGTCGCTGAGCGACTCGTTGATGGCGCCGGACTGGAAGTAGTAGAACAGCGGGGACCGGTGCTCGGTGACGCCGTGGGCGAGTTCGTGCGCCACGACATCCTGGGCGACCATGCCCTCGCCGTACGTCATCTGCTCGCCGTTCCAGAAGGCGTTCTTGTAGTTCGTCGCCGGATCCTCGCGGTACCGAACCGTGGACAGCAGGGGCATGCCGGCATCGTCGATCGAGTCGCGGCCGAAGAGCCGGTAGAAGAAGTCGTAGGAATCGCCCGCGTACTCGTGCGCGAGGTTGACGTCCTCGATCGCACTCTCCGGATCGCTCTCGCCGCGCTCGCCGGCCGCCACATCTAGGGGGAGTTCGCAGGGGATGCGACCCGAGGTCATCGCCGCATCGCACGTGGAGCGATCGAGGGCCTGCTGGATGTTGTCGAGGCTCAGGAGGATGTGGCCGCGGTGCGCGTCCACGAGCACCAGTTGCCGCACGTCGGGCCGCGCAGGGGAGGTGACCTCGACCTGCCAGACAAGTTGCGCACGGGGGATGCCCGGGGCCTCGAAGAGACGCGGATCGAAGACCCGGAGTCCGGGGTCCCCGGCGGTCAGCATGGCCGCGTCCACCGCCTGATCGCGGGCCGTCGACTGCAACGCAGCGGCGGCGGCATCCTCGGCCGTCACCCGGGGTGTCGTGTCGACGGTCCGGTCCCAGGTGTCCTTGCCCGATGCCGCACGCACTCGGCCATCACGCGTCACGTCCACCGCGAGGTCGCCGCCGATCAAGGGCACGCCATCGATCGTGCGCTGCAGACGCACGACGGTCCCTCCACGAGCCGACGACTGCTGGCTCTCGACCGCGACCGCGCGCTGGGAGGACACCGGGCCGATACCGCCCTGGCGGGCGAATCGCAGAGCGACGGAGGC
>JBJTJS010000085.1:0-4224 GCA_046096085.1 bacterium | reverse complement strand
CCAGAGGAGGGCTCGGTCGACGGCCCACCGCCGGGTCGCCGCCCACAGCGGGTCGGGGGCCCAGGCCCGGAGGTTCGCCAGGAACCGCGCGACGATGTCGGGCGGTCGCGCGGGGGCCAGCAGCGCCCGCCGGAAGGGATGGCCCGCGGCCTCCACCAGGTCGCGCGCGCGGTCGTAGGGCAGGAGCTGGCCGTGGCGCCACGGGTCCACGAGCACCCGGCTCCCGTCGAGGACCTCGGCGTCGAACGTCCCGGGGTCCCCGACGCACGCGACGAAGTGGCCCGGCAGTCCGACGCCGTAGGCCGGGATCCCCGAGCGGCGCGCGACCTCGGTCCACACCAGGGACAGCAGGATGGGCAGCCCCCGCCGGCGCCGCAGCACGGCGGGCAGGATCGAGGACGAGAGCAGGTGGTAGTCGCCCGCCTCCCCGTGGAAGGCCCCGAGGGCCCGGGCGAGGCGTTCGTGGCCGTCGCCCGCCGCCGGGACCCGGTCGGCCAGGGCGTCCAGGCCGTCCGCGCAGTCCCGCTCGCGGGCCGCCTCGGCGGCCGCGCCGGCGCCCGCGGGCAGGGTCTCGACGGCGATGAGGGCCGCTGCCTCGTCCAGGGGGAACCCGGGGAGCCGCGCATCGCGCCGCATCAGATCGGAGAACCGCTCCCGGGAGGCCCCGCTCACCCGGGGATCGTCCCATCCGCGGGACGGTCCTTGCGCGGGGATCCCCGGTGTGTACGGTAAGGGCCGGCGAGCCCGTCGCCCGGCACGGCCACCAGGCCCGGGCCGTCTCCTCCGTCGAAAGGCAGACCGGTGACCTACGTCATCGCTTTCCCGTGTGTCGACGTCAAGGACAAGTCCTGCATCGAGGAGTGTCCGGTCGACTGCATCTACGAGGGCGAGCGCCAGCTCTATATCCAGCCCGACGAGTGCGTGGACTGCGGGGCCTGCGAGCCGGTGTGCCCGGTCGAGGCCATCTTCTACGAGGACGACGTGCCCGAGGAGTGGAAGGACTACACGGCGGCCAACGCAGAGTTCTTCGCCGAGCTCGGGTCGCCCGGCGGTGCCGCCAAGCTCGGCCCCCAGGACTTCGATGCCCCGCTGCTCGCGAGCGTTCCCGTCAAGGAGTCGGACAGCTGAGGCTTCCCGACTTCCCCTGGGACCTGCTGGCCCCCCACGCGGCGGTCGCGCGATCCCAGCCGGCCCACGCCGACCTGTCCATCGGCAGTCCGGTCGACCCCACCCCGCCGTTCATCCAGCGCGCCCTGGCCGGCGCCGCCGCTGCGCCCGGGTATCCCGTCGCGGCCGGGCAGCCCGCCGTGCGCGAGGCCGTGGCCGGCTGGCTCGGCCGCCGCGTCGGGGTGGACGCAAGCCGCTGGGGGATCATCCCGTCCATCGGCTCCAAGGAGATGGTGGCCCTGCTCCCCACCCTCCTCGGGCTCGGCGAGGGCGACACGGTCGTCATCCCCGAGCTGGCCTACCCGACGTACGCGGTGGGGGCGGCCTTCGCCGGGTGCGACATCCGGGTGTCGGACGATCCCGGTGCGGCGGACGGGGCGGCGCTGGTGTGGCTGAACTCCCCGGGCAACCCCACCGGCGCCGTGGCCGGAGAGGAGCGCCTGCGCGATGCCGTGGCCGCCGCCCGGCACCACGGGGCCCTCATCGCGTCCGACGAGTGCTACATCGAGTTCGGCTGGGAGGTTCGGCCGGTCAGCTGCCTGCACCCGTCCGTCGTCGGAGACGACCCGACCGGGGTGCTGGCCCTCCACGCGCTGTCCAAGCGGTCGAACATGGCGGGGTACCGCTTCGGCACGCTCGTCGGCGATCCGGAGGTGGTCGACCGGATCCTGCAGGTACGCCGCCACCTCGGCCTGCTGGTGCCCGACCCCGTGCAGAGCGCCGCGGCGGCCGCCTGGGCCGATGACGCCCACGTGGACGAGCAGCGGGCGAGGTACGCGCGCCGTCGTGAAGTCCTGCGGCCGGCGCTGGAGTCGGGCGGCTTCGGCATCGACCACAGCGAGGCCGGGCTCTACCTCTGGGCGACGCGCGACGAGCCCTGCTGGGACACCGTGGCCGACCTCGCCTCGCGCGGCGTCCTCGTCGCGCCGGGGGACTTCTACGGCGAGGCCGGCCGTCGGCACGTGCGCATCGCGCTCACGGCGACCGACGCGGATATCGCGCTCGCCGCCGAGCGGGTCGCGCGGTGATCCTCGCGCACCCGGAGCCGGGGTCCCGCTCGCCCGGGGATACGGTGGCCCCACCACGAAGGTTCCAGGCCCGCCCCCACGAAGGGCGCGGCGGCAGGAGGTGCGCGTGTCCGAGGCCGTGCTGAGCTACCCCGGAGGGGAGCTCCCTCTCGAGACGGTCCCCTCGACGATCGGCGAGTCCGGGCTCGACATCGGCCGCCTGCTCGCGACGACCGGCGACGTGACCCTCGACCACGGCTTCGTGAACACGGCGGCCTGCAGGTCCGCGATCACCTACATCGACGGCGACAAGGGCATCCTGCGCTACCGCGGCTACCCGATCGAACAGCTGGCCGAGCACTCGACGTACCTCGAGACGGCGTTCCTGCTCATCTACGGCGAGCTGCCGACCGCCGACGAGCTCGCCTCGTTCAAGGTGCTCATCAAGCACCACACGATGCTCCACGAGGACCTGCGCAGGTTCTTCGACGGCTTCCCCCGCGACGCGCACCCGATGCCCGTCCTGTCCTCGGCGGTGTCGGCCCTGTCGACGTTCTACCAGGACTCGCTCGATCCCTTCGACGACGAGCAGGTCGAGATCTCCACCATCCGCCTGCTGGCGAAGGTCCCCACGATCGCGGCTTACGCCTACAAGAAGTCGGTCGGCCAGCCGTACATGTACCCCGACAACTCCCTGGGGTTCATCGACAACTTCCTGCGGATGACCTTCGGGGTCCCGGCGGAGCCCTACGTCGTCAACCCGGTGGTGTCCCGGACCCTCAACATGCTCCTGCTGCTGCACGCCGACCACGAGCAGAACTGCTCGACGTCCACCGTCCGTCTCGTCGGCTCCTCGCACGCGAACATGTTCGCGTCGGTGTCGGCTGGCATCAACGCGCTGTTCGGACCTCTGCACGGCGGTGCCAACCAGGCGGTCCTGGAGATGCTCGAGGGCATCCACGCGTCGGGGGGCGGCGTCAACACGTTCATCCGGCAGGTGAAGAACCGCGAGGACGGTGTCCGGCTCATGGGGTTCGGTCACCGGGTGTACAAGAACTACGATCCCCGGGCGGCCCTGGTGAAGCAGGCGGCGTACCAGGTGTTCGAGAGCCTCGACGTGAAGGATCCGCTGCTCGACATCGCGCTCCGGCTCGAGGAGGTCGCGCTCGCGGACGACTTCTTCGTGTCGCGCCGCCTGTACCCGAACGTCGACTTCTACACCGGTCTCATCTACAAGGCCATGGGCTTCCCCACGCGCATGTTCACCGTGCTCTTCGCGCTGGGCCGGCTGCCCGGGTGGATCGCCCAGTGGCGGGAGATGATCCAGGACCCCGAGACGAAGATCGGCCGCCCGCGGCAGGTGTACGTCGGGGTGCCCATGCGCGACTACGTGCCCGTGGGGGAGCGCGCCTGAGCGCACGGACCTAGGCGGGGGCGTGGAGGGCGGCGTTGAGCCCGCCCCAGGATCCCTCCCGCGGAAGGACCTCGAGCGCCCCGCTCACGGAGTTGCGTCGGAAGAGCAGCGCGCGCGCTCCGGACAGCTCACGGGCCTTGACCACCTCGCCATCGGGAAGCGTGACCCGCGAGCCCGCCGTGACGTAGGTCCCGGCCTCGACGACGCAGCCGTCCCCGAGGCTGATGCCGATGCCGGCGTTCGCCCCGATGAGGCAGCCCTCGCCCACGCTGACCACCTCGCTCCCTCCGCCGGAGAGGGTGCCCATGATCGAGGCGCCCCCGCCGATGTCGGAGCCGTCGCCGACGACCACGCCGGCCGAGATGCGGCCCTCGACCATCGACGTGCCGAGTGTCCCGGCGTTGAAGTTCACGAAGCCCTCGTGCATCACGACGGTGCCCTCGGCGAGGTGGGCGCCCAGGCGCACGCGATCGGCGTCCGCGATCCGCACCCCGCTGGGTACCACGTAGTCGGTCATGCGGGGGAAGCGATCGACGCCCAGGACGGTGAGGTGCTCGCCGTGGGTGCGCGCGCGCAGTCGCGGGGGGCCCGCGGGGGCGACGGCCGCGGCCGCGCGCGCGCCCCCCGGGCCGCCCC
>JBJTJS010000084.1:0-2617 GCA_046096085.1 bacterium | reverse complement strand
CCGCCGCGCTCCCGCACAGCAGCGGACTGGCATACGTGGTGTACACCCACCCGTTCCCCGTGAAGAGGATGTCGGCGTCCATGCACTGCATGAGGACAGCCCGCAGTGCGGCGGCATCGCGGGGTCCGGAGTACTCGCGCGCGAAGCGAGCGACACACTCCCGCGTCGTCCCCCCGTCGTACGGCGAACGCCCCGTCGCCTTCAGCGCCGCCACGAATGTCGGCGAGCAGCCGATGGCCCGCGTGAACGTACGACCGGCCAGCACCTCGGCGCGCGAGCACCCGGTGACCCGGGCGAACGCCGACACCGCATCGCCATGCGACGCAGAGGTGTCGTCGAGGACCGCGTACGCGCGGATCAGGTCGCGCCGGGCCGACTCCGGGAAGAGTGCCGTGTCCGGCCCCTCCGCCCTCAGCAGGTCGACCAACGCCGTCCACGTGGGCGCGCGTGAGGGCGACCCGGCAGGCGGCCGGTAGCCGGCGAGATCGACGGGTGCGTCCCACCGCTCCAGCCCGGTGAACCCGACGAGCGTGAGGATCGCCAGGCCCACCCTGCCGCGCGGCACTCGCGCGTTGACGGCGAGGAACTCCTCCAGTCCGCGGTGGCCGACGGCCCACGCCCTGCCGAACCCGCGCGGGTACGGCCGGTCAGAACCGCGGGCGTGGACGGTGCCGAGCAGCCCCCGGCGGACGCACGCCGCGACACGTGCCTCCCAGGCGGCGGTGAACTCCTCCGGCGTGGCGACGCACAGGGACGCGCCCGGTGCCGCAGCAGCCGCAGCCACGGCAGGCGCGGCCGAGGCAACCCCCGCAATCGAGCCCGGGAGCAGGAGGGCGATCGCGAAGGCGATGATCCGCAATGCCCTCACCCCGGCTCCTCTCCACTCCCAGCGATGGCCCGAGGCTAGGCGCTGGGAGCACCCGGAGTCCTGCCACCCGGGGGCTCCCGCCCGGCATGACAACACCCGCGACCCCTCCCCAGGGTCATCCACCGCGTGCGGGGTTTTACTGGTACTGTGCGGGGTATGAACGGCAGAGGCTCCGAGGGAGCGCGTACCGCGGTGGACTTCGGATACGAGCCCGTCGTCGCGGAGGTCGAGGGCGTCCGGCTGCGCCTTCACGCTCGGGAGCTCAGGGGCTCCCTGACCCTGGTGGAGGTGGCCCGGCGTACCGGGCTGGATCGCGACGAGTTGAGTCGGCTCGAGAAGGGCGAGACGACGCAGGTTCGCTTCTCGACCCTGGCCAAGTTGCTCGCCGTCTACGGCTGCGGGCTTCAGGACCTGGTTACGGTGGAACGCGCGCAGGAGGAGTCCCCCCTCTACGCCTCTGCCCTGTCCGCACTGGTCGATGGCACTCTGCGGGCCACCGGGCCACGACGACGAGCGGTACGCCGTCCCTCCGATGCAGACGTCCTTCCCGAAGGTGACGAGGCGGCGTTCGCCTTGAGTGAGTCGCCTACGTCGCATCGCCGCCGTTCGCCCGTGGGCACCCTGCATTCGTGACCTCTCCCAGCGCAGAGCGGTTCTACTCGATCGCCGACGACCCGCCGCAGCAGGGAGACATCCTCATCGGGGCCGTGACCCGGGTCATCGCGGAGGATGAGTTCACTCCCCCGCGATGGGAGATGCTCGATGAGCACCGCGCGACCCTAGCTCCCGCGCAACGCGCGGGCCACGTCACGGTTCCGGCACTGCAGGTCGCTGGCGGTCGAGGGCTGGTGATGGTCTGCTCCCACGACTGCGGCCTCGACAAGGAGTTCAACGCAGTCGTCAACCGGTTGATGGACCCTGCCGGCGCAAACCCGAGGGGCGAGGATCAGGCGGTCGCTGAGGCCGAGGCGCGCGAGGACCTGGATCGCAGCTTCACCGTCAGCCCTCTCGTGCGGCCCGAAGACGTCACGGTGGCCGGCGAGCCCGTGGATCGCGCACTCCTGATGGCCGGCCGAGTGATCGGCTACCTGCCGGTTCCTCCCCTCGTCGTCGAGGGCCGCGAGGTGATCCCCGAGTCGGTCGTCGACCTCGCCTACCGGGCCACCATCGACCGGTTCGCCTACACGCAGCGCATCACGAGCATCAGTGAGGAGGCCCGCGAACGGCTTCGATTCGCGCTGGCTCGACTAGACATCCTGCGGACGCCGACTCTGGAGGCCCAGTTGGCCTACGCCGTGGGTCAAGAGATCACGTCAGCCCGGGTTTCTCGCGAGAACCCGCTTGTCGTCGAACTCATCCTGGGCGATGGATCCAAGATCGAACTGCTGGTGAAGCCGGGCAGTCCACGGCCCTCGACGCGCGCCCGCCGTCACGCGGCGCCGTAGCCAGGCGGCTACTTGCACTCCGCCCTGGTGGCGCAGGTGACCTTGAGGGTGATCACCGTGTTGAGCATGCTGAAGGGCAGCTTCGGCGTGAGGAGCGTGGAGCCGATGTGGGTGTTGATGCTGGTCAGCAGGGCCGTGTCGTCCACCAGGTACACCCGGCCGGTGATCCGCTGGGTATCCGTGCGGGTCCAGGCCTTGCCGGACTGGGTGACGCGACCCCGGGTGTCCTTGATGGCCAGCCGGGAGACATTGAAGAGATGGATGCGCGTGCCATTCGCCAGGTCCGCGGGCCCGTCCGCGGGCA
>JBJTJS010000083.1:0-2032 GCA_046096085.1 bacterium | reverse complement strand
ACGAGAAGGTCGCGTCGGTAGCGCGCCTGGACGAGGCGCGGGCGATCCTCGGCGCCGACCTGCCCTGGTGCGGGAGCACCGACCTGTACTTCACTGAGCTCAACCGCCAGCCGCCCGACCAGGAGGGCCTCGCCTGGGTGTCGTTCTCGGTGAACCCGCAGGTTCATGCCTTCGACGATCGCTCAGTGCTGCAGAACGCCGCAACCCTGGAGGTCATCGCGCGCAATGCCGAGCGCCTTGCCGGCGGTGCGCGCGTCGCCGTCGGCCCCATCAGCCTGCGGCCCCGCTTCAATCCCAATGCCACCGACCCGGCGTCGGACGTGAGCAGCACCGAGCTGCCCGCGTCCGTGGATGCCCGGCAGCGGACCTGGTTCGCCGCCGCCTGGACGGCGCTGTCGCTGCGGGCGCTGGCCACCCCGGGCACGGTGGACGCCGTCACCTACTTCGAGGCGCTCGGCTGGCGCGGGCTGCGCGAGCGCGACCATGGCTCCGCCGATCCCAACGCGTTCCCCTCTCGGCCGGGTGAGGAGTTCCCCGTCTACGCCCTCCTGCGCGAACTGCGCGGAGCCGACCGCCTGCTGCCCAGCCGGTCCGACCAGCCCGAGGTCGCCGACGCCGTGGTGGTCGAGGGCGAGGGCGGGGCGCTGGCCTGCGTCATCAGCCTGTCGCCGGTGCCGCGGTCCGTCGTGCTGATCGGCGCCATCTCTGCCACCATCGAGGCCGCGCCGAATTCCGTCACCCTCGAACGCTTCCCCCGGAGGAGCCCGTGACCGACCCCCTGTTCGACCTGGAAGGACGCACGGTGCTCATCACCGGCGCGGGGGGCGCCATCGGTTCCACGGTGGCGCGGGCCCTGGCCGAGCGCGGTGCGCGCGTGGCCGTGCAGGACATCAGCGCGGAGAAGCTGGAGTCGATCGGCGTGGGGCTTCCCATCGTCGCCGACCTCTCCGACCCGGCGGTCGCGGGCCAGGTCGTGCGCGACGCGCACGCTGCTCTCGGCGGGCTCGACGTCCTCATCAACTCTGCCGGCACCAACCGGCGCAAGCCCATCGGGGACGTGAGCGCGGAGGACTTCGACGCGATCGTCGCGGTCAACCTGCGCGCGCTGTACTTCGCCAGCCAGGCGGCGCATCCGCTCATGGCCGCGGCGGGTGGGGGCAGCATCGTCAACCTCAGTTCGCTGAGCGCGCGGTACAGCTTCTCGACGATCTCCGTGTACGCCGCCACCAAGGCCGGGGTCTCCTCGCTCACGCGCAGCTGCGCCCGCGAGTGGGCGCGCGACCGGGTGCGCGTCAACTGCCTGGAGCCCTTCGTCATCAAGACAGAGTTCACCCGTCCCCTGTGGGGTGAGGAGCACCGGCAGCGGGGGGTCGACGACGTCACCCCGATGGGGCGCCTCGGCAGCCCCGAGGAATTGGTCGGCGCCGTGGTGTTCCTCGCCAGCGACGCCTCGTCGTGGATGACCGGGCAGTCCCTCGTCATCGACGGCGGCCTCACCGCCGGCGCCGACTGGGACTCCTACGCCCCCTAACCCCCGCACTGCCTGCACGGCGTCATTCGACGGAGAGGATGCGGGCCTCGCCGTTCGTGACCTCGAAGTACACGGCGCTGACCTGCACGAGGTCGGGGCATTGGATGGGGCCCTTGCCGTAGACGCTCACGTCCTGGACCGCGACACCGTCAAGGGTCGATGCCACGTCGCCGTACGAGCACTCGTCATTGATGTTGAATCGCACCCCCACGGAATTCATCACGTAGGAGCCGTCCGGGAGCCCGGTGCGGGAGTTCATCGTGGGATCGAGATTGAAGGGGTTGCTCGGACTGGAGGCGAAGAGGACCCCTGCGGCGACGAGGATCCCGACCAGGATCCCGATGAGGGCGTAGACGACGATGTTGATCCAGGAGATGATCCGCGTCGCGGTGTTGAGACCGGCGCCCCCGAGGGAACCGCCGGACTCCTTGATCTCCTTGTCCGAGGAGTGCGCGATGAACAGCGCCACGATGGCGGCGATGATCGGGCAGAGGACCCAGG
>JBJTJS010000082.1:0-4358 GCA_046096085.1 bacterium | reverse complement strand
GCGACTGCGCAGCGACCGGGGGAGCGCGGCGGTGGAGTTCGCGCTCGTCGCTCCCCTGGTCCTGCTCGTGGCCCTGGGCGTGCTGCAACTCACCCTCGCCCTGCACGTGCGATCCACCCTCACGGCGGCCGCCGCCGAGGGAGCGAGGGCGGGTGCGCTCGCCTACACCCGCCCTTCCTTCGCCGCGCGGCGCACGCGCGCGACCCTGTCCCCCGCCCTCGGCGGCGGCACGGCCACGAGCATCGACGCCGATCGCACGACGGTCGACGGGGTCCCGGTGATGCGCGTGCGCATCACGGCGCGCGTCCCGCTCGTCGGCATGTTGGGCCCCACGGCAATGACGGTCGAGGGCCACGCGATGGTGGAGCGCACATGATGCGCGCGCTACGCCGCCCAGCGGGACGGCGTGGACAACTCCACGGCTACCCGGTCCGCATGCTCATGGCACGAGCGCGCGACGACTCGGGAGCGGCGGTCGTGGAGTTCGTCGTCCTCGTGGTCCTCGCGCTGGTCCCGCTCGTGTACGTCGTCCTCGCGGCCATGGAGGTCCAGAGCGCGGCGTACGCGGTGACCCAGGGCGCCCGCGAAGCGGGCCGTGCCTTCGCGCAGGCCGACAGCCCCTCCCAGGCCATGGGCGATGCTCGCACCGCCGCGCGCATCGCCCTCGCCGACCAGGGCTTCGACGCGGCGGCCGACTCCCTGCGGATCGACTGCGCCGGACCCTGCCTCGCACCGGGATCCACCGTCACCGTGCTCCTGGGAGTCCGGGTGCCCCTGCCCTTCCTGCCCGACTCGCTCGCCTCCACCACGCCCGGAGCGGTCCCGGTGAGCGCCGAGCACGTCGTCCCTATCGACGAGTACCGAAGTTCCTCCTGACACCCCCGATCCCCTCCGTGCCGTAAGGCCCCGAGTTCCCGAAGGAGTTCGCCATGAGCGTGGCTGTGATGCAGCGGTTGCGCGAGGATCGCGGCAGCGTCCTCATCCTCAGTCTCGGCTTCATCGTCGTGTGCCTCATCGCGGTGGCCGTGGTCGTCGACGCGTCGACGGTGTTCCTCGCCCGGCGGGCCCGGCAGTCCCAGGCGGACTCTGCCGCCCTGGCCGGGGCCCAGGCCATCGACATCGGCGAGTACTACGCCAACGGTGCGAGCCCGCGCATCCGACTCGACCCTGCCGCGGTGGGTGGCGCCGTGCGCGGCTACGTGCAGCGCGCGCAGGGTGGCGCGCACCTGGACGGGGTGTCCCTGCGCGATCAGGAGGTGCTCGTGCGGATGTCCGACTCCGTGCGCCCGCCGTTCTCCGGCTGGCTGACACCCTCGGGGCGGCACACGCTGACGGTGGAGGCGGCGGCAACGCTCACGTATCGGTCGGGTTGACCCCTCGGTAGATGAGCAGCCACGCGCAGATGACCCAGCTGGCGACCAGTCCGATGAGGACCCAGGCCGCCAGGAGTCCCGGCATCGTGCGGAGGAAGAACGTGTCGAGCGCGGCCGCGAGCCAGATGCCGAAGGCGATGACGCCGACGATGACCGCCGTGATGATCCAGCGGCCCCAGCGGGCGGCGATGGTGCGGAAGTTCACCGCGAGCGGGTTGGCCTTGGCGTCGACCACGGCGATGAGCAGGTAGGGGAACAGGGCGAGCACGATGAGTCCGGGGACGACGTAGAGGAGCAGGCCGAGGGTGGCGAGGGCGACGATCGCCAGCGACCACGCGAGCAGCGCGGGGAATCTCCGCCCGGTCTCGCGCATCAGTTCGCGAAGGGCGACAGGCCGGCCGTCGAGAGAGTCAAGGAGGGCTCGGCACACGAGGCCGAACGACAGGACGAGCCCGAGGTAGGAAACGGCGGCCAGCAGAAGGAAGACGGCGTACGACGTCGCCGAGCGCGCGGCGAGAACGAGGGCGACCTGGATGATCGCGTCAGCAAGAGAGACGAGGAGGATCACCGACCACGCGCGCCACATGCGCACGAGCGCCGTCGCGAGGGCGCTGACGCGGTACGTCGGTGTCGGGACCGCCGTCGGCGCGCTCACGAGGGCGTCTCCAGGGCGCTCTCGAGCACGGCCTGCGCCGTCCCCGTGAAGACCGTCTCTCCGCCAATGGCGATGCTGAGGTCGTACGGCGCGCTGCCGGTGGCCGTGGCCACGATGTCGGCCCCGTCGACGGTCGTGCCGCGGCAGGCGAAGCCGGTGTCCGCCGCTGCGCACACCGGTGCCACGAGGATGTCTACCTGTTGTTCGACGAGGACGATGTTGACGGCATTGCGCACCGCGGTGATGCTGTCGCCGCCCACCGGGGTCAGCGCGCGTATCTCGCTGCAGGCGCTCAGGCCGGCCCCGAGGAGCGGTGCGAGCACCAGAGCGACGACCGCGGATACGGCCCCGCGCCGGTTCATGGCGCGTTCCCGAGGGCGACGAGACGGGCCTGGGCTTTCATGCGCTCGGCCTCGAGTACCGCGTCGGTGATGCGCGAGAGGTCCACGGGTGCGGCCATGAGCAGTTCGACATTGCGATCGAGCGGGGAGCCGGCACGCAGGGGCGGATTCGCCAGCCAGGAGTTTGAGCCGAGTTCACGGCTGAGCGAGGCGAGGCCGGCCTGACTGAGGTCGCCGGGCGTCCAGGTGGCCGGGGCCGCGTGGTCGAGGGCGGTGACGAAGATCGACAGGGTGCCGTCGCGATTGTCGACGAACTCGACGAGTTGCTGCTGCTGAGGGAAGTCGACGCACGACGCGGTGGTGATCTCCCAGAGGCCTCCAGAGCCGCCGTTGCGCGGATGCGCCGTGATCGTGTTGATGTGGGTGTGGCCGTTGAGCCATGCCACGCAGACGGGGTACTGCAGCAGCATGGCAAGGAACTCCTCGGCATGCACGAGGGGCTGCGCGCCGATGAGGGGCATCGCGCCGTTCTCCAGGGTGAACGAGTTGTGGTGGCTGCACACGATCGCGAGGAGCCCTTCGTCCTGGCACTGCGCGAGCTGCTCCTGCAGCCAGTCGAACTGGTCCTGCGGCACTGCGCCATCCGCACCGTCGGTGAGGTTGCAGGTATCGAGTCCGAAGACTCGGAGGAACGGCGTCAGGTCGGCCGTCCCCCAGGTCTGGCCGGTGTCGACGTTCGCCTGCGTCCAGCCATGGCCGACGGGTCCCGGGGTCGCGGGGGAGTCCAGGTGCGCCTGCATGAAGTCGGTGCGCTCGAGCAGCTTGCGCTGCGGGTCCGGGGTGACGGCACGGATGCCGGGGAGGAAGCCGAGGCGCTGGCGTATGTCGCTCACCAGTTGGGTCGCGACGCTGATGTCATTGGCGAATCCATCGAGCCAGTTGGGCGCGAGGCCCTCGCCGAGTGCGGCCTTGCGGTCGCCGGTTGCCCAGTCGAAGAGCGCCGGGTCGGCGGGGAAGGTGCCCATGAAGGTCGAGTCGTGGTTGCCGTACACCGCGTACCACGGGACCGGCAGGCCCGGCGAGACGACGGGGTTGGTGACGGCGGCGGCGAGCAGGCCGGTCACGGTCGGGTAGCCGTAGGCGCCGTATACGTCGCCGGACGGATCCTCAGGGTGATAGGCGTACGTCGCCTCGGGCCACGCCTGGGGGCCCTCGTAGACGCCAGCCGCTCCGCTGTTGGCGGTGACCTCGCCGCCGTCGAGGATGTCGATGTACCAGCGCGTCTCCAGTTGCGACAGGTTGTCGGCGCTGTCGCCGGTGCTCACGGCGACCGCGAGGGGCGCGCCGGTGACCGCCGATGTCGTGGCACCCCGGATGCTCTCCACCATGGATGCGAGCACGTGCACGGTCAGGGTGTCCTGCGGGCGGCACGCGTCGGTGAAGAGCGTCGGGGAGATGCTCTGGATCGCGTCCATCCGCGCGGGGGTCTGGGCGTCGATCACGTGGATGTCGGACAGGTGCGCGAAGTAGAGCAGGGAGCGACGACGCTGGCTGCGCCCCGGGTCGGCTGTGCGGCCGAGGACGTCGTACCGGGGGATGAACTCCTCGCCCGGCCCGGCCAGGAGCGTGCGGTAGGACCCGCGCACGGGCTGGGCCGACTGCCGGATGGTCTGGAGGAGCGTGGTCGGGGCGTCCGTGATGCGGACGGGAGCGGCCAGGGATCGCCCCAGCATCTCGGGAGACAGGCCCCAGGCCGCGGCGAGCGCCGAGACGCCCGCGATGAAGCCGCGACGCGACAGTACGGGCACGTTACACCTCCTGCGGGCGATGCTAGCCGCCGCGAGAGCCCTCATCGGTGGACTCGCCTCCTCTCCGCCGGCCGCGTCTTCATCGCCCATTTCGCGGCTCACGGGCGGCCAGCGGAGAGGATCGGCCTAGACTGACGCGGTCGCAGGGTCCGCCGGGGTTCGGGGAAGCGCCCGCGGGGGT
>JBJTJS010000081.1:0-2075 GCA_046096085.1 bacterium | reverse complement strand
ACGGGTTCGTCCAGCTGGTGCGCGCCCCCGTCGCCGGGCGGGCGGTCGTCGTCGTGATCGTCCAGCGCATCTGCCTCGGGGCCCTCACCGTGCTCGCGCTGCTCCTGCTCCGCAACACCTTCAATCCGTCCAACGAGCCCGATGCCGCGCTCACCCAGTTCGCGCTCGTGACCGGCGCGGCGGCGCTGGGTGCCCTCCTCGGCGCCATCGTCACCCCGGGCCGGACCCGGGCGATGGGCTTCGTCCCCTGGTCCGTGGTCGCCGTGGCCCAGGCCGCGCCCCTGGTCACCGCGGGCGTCTTCCTCGGCGCGTACCTCACCAGCCTGGTGCCCCTGCTCGTGGCAGCCCTCTCCCTGGGGTTCGCCAACCAGGCGACCAAGGTGGCCTCGGACACCCTGGTGCAGCGCGAGATCGACGACGACTACCTGGGCCGGGTCTTCTCCCTCTTCGACATCGCCGTCAACCTGGCGCTCGTGGTGGGGATCGCTGCCGTCGCCTTCACCTGCCCCGAGAGCGGCGTGGCACCCGTGGCCTTCGTGGTCATCGGCGTCGTCATCGCCGGAAACGCCCTCTGGTACGCCCGTTACCGGTGATCCCGGGAGGCGGCACCACTACGCTCGCCACATGACCGACACCGAGGCATTGCCCGACACCCCCCCGAAGCGATCCGGGAAAGGCCGCTCGATCGCCGCCACGATCGTCTACATCATCGCCGTGGCGCTGCTCCCGATCGCGATCATCGCCTTCTGGGCCCAGCGCACCGTCACCGACACCCAGCAGTACGCCGAGACGGTCCAGCCGCTCGCCTACAACGAGCAGGTCCAGGACTCCGTGGCGGCGTTCGTCACGCAGAAGATCGAGGAGCAGGTCGACACCGAGGCCCTGGTCCAGCAGATCTTCGGCGGCCTCATCGAGCAGGCACCGGCGCTCAAGGCTCTCGTGCCCGTGGTGAGCGGTGCGATCGACTCGCTCATCGCGCAGGTGGTGGATCGACTGGTGCGGTCCGACGCCTTCGCCGCCCTCTGGGGCACGGCCACGACCGCCGCGCAGCAGGGCCTGCTGGCCATCCTCGAGGGCCGGGACTCCGGGGCCATCAGCCTGCAGGGGGACAACGTCGTCCTCGACATCAGCTCCGTCATCGACGCCGTGAAGCAGGGCCTCGTCGAGCAGGGCTTCACCGCGGCCGAGAACATCAACATCCCCGTGGCGGAGCAGCAGGTCGTGCTCTTCCAGTCCCCCGAGCTCGCGCAGCTGCGGACGCTCTACTCCTTCACCAAGCCGCTCATGACCTGGCTGGTCTTCGCCGTGGTGGCGCTCTTCATCCTCGCCGTCGTGATCGCCCGCCGCCGGCCGCGGATGGTCGCCTGGATCGGCGGCGCCATCCTCGTGGTGGGCAGCGTGCTCGTCATCGCCCTGGACATCGGCAAGGGAGTGTTCGTCAACAGTCTCGATGGCACGCCCTTCGAGCAGGCCTCCACCGTCTTCTACGACACCCTGCTGCAGTTCCTGTACGCCGCGGCAGCGGTCACCCTGCTCCTCGGGATCATCCTGCTCCTGGTGGGCCTGTACCTCTGCCAGGCGCGGTGGGCGGTCGCACTCCGGGGCAGCGTCAATGGCCTCGCCGCCAAGATCGGCGGCACGATCCCCGAGGGCCCGGTGACGCGCAGCGGTGCCTGGGTCGCGCAGAACGCCCGCTGGTTGCGCGTCGCCGTCGGCGTCCTCTTCGCCATCATCGTGCTGTGGGGGGGACAGCTCAGCGTGGACCGCACTCTCATCGGAGCGGCCATCTGCCTGGTGCTCCTCGCCATCATCCAGGTGTGGGCCGCCAGCTCCACCGCACCGCGCGAGAAGGTCGAGGAGCCCGTCGCCGCATAGCCTCCCCCGGTTTGGTCGTCTGAGTTACCTGAATGGTGGCTTAAGCGCCGCTTAAGCCAGGCGGTCTCAACTGGTGGTTGCACGTCACTATTCGTGGTGACGATGGGAGGCCGGGGTGCCGGGTGCGAGGTTGACGGCTGAGGATCGTGAGGTGATCCAGCGGGGGGTGGCGGCGGGCTGGTCGGTGTCGCGGATCGCGG
>JBJTJS010000080.1:0-14886 GCA_046096085.1 bacterium | reverse complement strand
CCGGTCACGCCGTCGATCGCCGCGGCCGCCACCGAACGTGCATGCACGTCCAGCCCAACGAAAGTACGATCAGCAATCACTGAGGCCTCCCCACGACTGTGGCTCTGCCAGTGGTCCGTCCACCAGCAACCCACGAACACTCGCGGGTGAGGCCTCAGCCCGTCACCCCATACCGTCTAGAACCCGGTCGTGGGTGGTTGGAGGTGGGTGGGGGGTGGGGGGCGCGCCTACACTTCCCCCATGACCGCGCCGCTGGAGTCCCCCTCCCTCGAGGGCACGACGCTCACCGAGGAGCGGCTGGCCTCCACGGACGAGGGCGACCACGAACGCTTCGCGCACTACGTGCAGAAGAACAAGATCGTGGAGAGCGCCGTCACCGGAACCCCGGTCACCGCGCTGTGCGGGAAGAAGTGGGTCCCGGGTCGGGATCCGTCGAAGTTCCCGGTCTGCCCGGAGTGCCAGGAGATCTACAACGGCATGCGCCCGGGCAAGCCCGACGATCCCGACGGCTCGTCCTGAGCCTCTTCGCCCCGCAGTACCGCGCCGCCACGATCGGCGTCGTCGCTGCCATCACGCTCTTCGCCTTCGAGGGCATCGCCGTCGCGACAGTCATGCCCGTCGTGGCCATGGAGTTCGACGGCCTCGGCTTCTACGCGTGGGCGTTCAATGCGTACGTCGCCTGCTCGCTGGTGGGCATGGTCGTGTCGGGGACGTGGTGCGACCGCGATGGTCCGAGGCGCGCGATGTGGACCGGGCTCTTCGTCTTCGCCGGCGGGGCCATCGTCGCCGGATTTGCCTGGTCTATGCCGGTGCTCATCGCCGCACGCGGTGCGCAGGGGATGGGTGGCGGAGCGCTCATCGTGGCGACGTACATCGTGATCGCCCGCGCCTACCCCGAGGACCTGCGTCCCCGTGCCTTCTCCCTCCTCGCGGCGTCCTGGGTCGTCCCCGCGATCGTCGGACCCCTCATCGCCGGCTGGCTCACCGAGACGATCTCCTGGCGGCTGGCGTTCTGGCTCGTGCCCTTCGTGCTGCTCCTCCCGGCGCTCCTCCTGCGCAAGGTCCTCCGCGAGCATGACGGCGGGACGGGCGAGGACCGCGGAGGGCGCATCGTCCCTGCGATCGCCACCGCCGTCGGCCTCACCCTGGCGATGTTCGCGCTCATGCGCCCCGCCGGGCTCCCCCTGTGGGTCTCCGCACTCGGACTGCTGGTCGGGCTCGTCGTCGTGGCCTTCGCCGTGCGTCCCCTCCTGCCCGCGCGCGCCCTGCGCCTGGGGCGCGGGCTTCCCACGACGGTCCTCATGCGAGGGATTCTCGCGGGCGCCTTCTTCGGTGCCGAGGCGTTCATCCCGCTCGCGCTCGTCGAGCAGCGCGCGCTCACGGTGACGCAGGCCGGACTCGCCCTGAGCGTGTCGGCGCTGGGCTGGTGCGCCGGCTCCTATGTGCAAAGCCGAATCCCCGAGTCGTCCGACCGTGCGCGCACCGTCAGCGTCGGCGCCCTCGTCATCGCCGCCGGCCTCGCGACCCTTCCGCTCTGCCTGCTTCCCGGACTCTCGCCCTTGGTGTGCGCGATCTCGTACTTCATCGCGTCGGTGGGCATGGGCCTGTGCTTCCCGTCGATCGCCGTGCAGACGCTGCGACTGTCACCGGAGGCTGAGCAGGGCGCCAACTCCGCGGCGCTGCAGGTCTCCGACGCCATCCTCAGCGCCCTGTGCCTGGGCCTCCTGGGAGCCATCCACGCGGGGGCCGTCGCCGATGGCGGAGCCACGGCATCCACATATGAGTCCCTGTGGTGGATCTGCGCGGGGATCGCCCTCGCGGGGGCAGCGGTGGCGACGCGAATGCGCCCGGCGGCCCTGAAAGCGCTGGTGCGGTGATCTCTTCTGATCACTGATCTCGGAGGCGCGCCATGCGGGCATCGACCATGACCCTGCGCTGGGCGGGGGTGGGCCTCGCGGCACTCGCCCTTGTCGCGGCCCCCGGCGTCGCCTCGGCCTGGACCAAGGGCGACACGATGCCCGTCAGCGGCATCGTGGGCTCGAAGACGGGTCTGACGAATCCCGCGGGAGTCGCCTTCGATTCCCAGGGCCGCATGTACGTCGTCGACGCGGTCGGCGCCGTCCGCATGTACGCCGCGGGAGCGAGCGGCGACGTCGCCCCTCGCAAGACGCTGACCGGCGATGCCACGGGACTCGCCTCTCCCTTCGGGATCGCGTTCGACGCGGCCGGACGGATGTACGTCAGCAACGTGCAGGCCAAGTCGATCACCGTCTACGCCGCCGACTGGGCCAGCGGCAACACCGCGCCGCTCAAGACACTCAGCGGGCCGGCCACGGGACTCGCCTCTCCATCCGGGATCGCCTTCGACTCCGCGGGCAAGATGTACGTCGCGGACCCCACCGGCAATAACGTCCTCGTGTACGCGGCGAACTGGGCCGACGGCGACACCGCACCCATCAAGTTCCTCGGAGGCCCCAACTCGGGCATCGACTTCCCCACGGGCGTGGCCTTCGACGCATCGGGTCAGCTCTACGTGACGAACAACCGGGCCAACTCGATCACCGTCTATCCCGCGAACTGGGCCAGCGGCGACACGCCCCCGACCAAGGTTCTCAGCGGCCCCGACACGGGCATTGCGGCTCCCATTGGCCTGGCCTTCGACTACCTCGGCCGGATGAACGTCCTCAACCTGACGGACCTCCAGTGCAACGAGGGGACCGTGTCGACCGTGGCCCTGTGGCCCGCCGACTGGGCACCGGGCAACACCCCGCCCACCAAGGTCCTCAAGGGCGCAAAGACCCGGATGGAATGCCCCTACGGCATCGCCTTCGGGCCCACGGGCGTGATGTACCTCGCCAATGCGCTGGGCCAGAGCGTGCTGGGTTTCGCCACCGACGTCACCGTCAAGATTCAGGGCAAGCGCACTGCGCCCACGGCCATCACCCTGGCGGGAGTGACCAGCGGGGTGGCGCGGGGCACGTCGATCACGGCGTACGTACGGCTGAAGGCGCCGAAGCAGAAGTTCGTCGCGCAGTCCGCGATCACGCTGAAGCAGGGCGACCTTGCGAAGGGCACCTTCACGTACCCCATCTCGAAGCTGAAGGCGAGCAGGGCCTACGAGGTGTACGTCGTCATCGGGTCGACGAAGTCCGCCACGATCACCGTCAACCCCTGACTCACGCGGCCGGGAGGGGGTTACCCCCTTATGGCGCGGGGGAACGGGTGCGGGAGGATGGCCGGGACGCCTTGCCGAAGGAGACGACATGATCCGCCGCCCCGTCCTCATCGCCGTAGCCGCTGCCAGCGCCCTGCTCATCGCGGGCTGCGCCCAGGAGAGCACCTCCGCCCCGGCCACGAGCGCGCCCGCCACGAGCGCGCCCGCGACGAGCGCCCCGGCCACGTCGGCCGCGCCGAGCCCCAGCGAGGCCGCCTCGACATACGCCGCGCCGAGCCCGACCGAGGCGCCGGACCCCTGCGCCAAGGAGAGCCTCGCCACGATCAACCCGGGGACGCTCACTATCGGCACGGACAGCCCCGCCTACCCGCCGTACTTCGTGGACGACGACCCGACGAACGGCCAGGGCTTCGAGTCCGCGGTCGCGTACGCCGTCGCCGAGGGCCTCGGCTTCACGCCCGAGGAGGTGCAGTGGACAGTGGTGCCGTTCAACAAGTCCTACGCACCCGGCGCCAAGGATTTCGACTTCGACATCAACCAGATCTCGATCACCCCGAAGCGCGCGGAGGTCGTCACCTTCTCCGACGGCTACTACACCGTCAACCAGGCCGTGATTGCGCTTGACGGATCGCCGATCGCCGGTGCGAAGTCTCTCGCCGACCTCAAGGACGCCAAGCTCGGCGCCCAGGTGGGCACGACGAGCCTGCAGTACATCACCGACTTCGTGCAGCCGGGCAGCGACCCGTTCGTCTACAACGACACCAACGATGCGAAGTCGGCCCTCAAGAACGGACAGATCGACGCGATCGTCGTCGATCTCCCGACCGCCTACTACATCACCGCGGTGGAGATCCCCAAGGGCAAGATCGTCGGACAGTTCCCGGCCATCGAAGGCGGCGAGCAGTTCGGCCTCCTCTTCCAGAAGGACAACCCGCTCGTGACCTGCGTAAACCAGGTGCTCGCCGAGCTCAAGGACTCCGGGGAGCTCCAGACGATCCAGGACCAGTGGCTCGCGGGTGAGGCTGCTCCCTACTTCACCGGGTGACCGAGGCTGAGAGCGCTCCGGCTGGGCGACTCGCCCCGCCCGGCGACCCGCAGCGCGGGGGATCGACGCCCTACGTCGATCCCGCGCGCGTGGCCTACCGCAGGCGCCATGCCGTGCGGTCGGCGGCCATCGGGATCCTCAGCCTGCTCGTCACCACGGCGATCGTGGTCGCCGTCGTCGTGCGCACCCCCGGCTGGCCGGCGGTACAGGAGACGTTCTTCAACCCCGAGGAGTTCGCCTCCTCCTTCCCCGAGCTGCTCGAGGCGTTCTGGCTCAACATCCGCATCTTCCTCATCGCCGAGCCGCTCATCCTCATCGTGGGGCTGTCGGTCGCGCTCGTGCGGCGCCTGCGCAATCCGCTCTTCCTCCCGTTGCGATTGCTCGCCACGGTCTACGTCGACGTGTTCCGCGGCGTGCCCACCCTGCTGGTCATCCTGCTGCTCGGGTTCGGGGTGCCGGCGCTGGGCCTCCAGGGGGCCCCGGACGACGTGCTCGTGTGGGGGATCGTGGCGCTGGTCCTGTCCTACGGCGCCTACGTCGCCGAGGTCTTCCGGGCCGGGATCGACTCGGTGCCCCCCAGCCAGCGCATGGCGGCCCGCTCGCTGGGGCTGTCGGAGTGGCAGACCAACCGGTACGTCGTCCTCCCCCAGGCGGTCCGCAACGTCACCCCGCCCCTCCTCAACGACTTCATCTCCCTGCAGAAGGACACCGCGCTGGTGTCGGTGCTGGGCCCGATCGAGGTCCTGCGGCAGGCACAGATAGACGCGTCGTTCAACTTCAACTACACGCCGTACGTCGCGGCCGCCTGCCTCTTCATCGCCCTCACCATTCCGATGACGCGGTTCGCCGACTGGCTGCAGGCCCGCCAGCGACGCCAGCGCGGGGCGGGAGCATGAGCGCCGTGCAGGTCGCCGCGGGCGTGCCCATGCTGCGGGTGACCGACGTGTGGAAGGCCTTCGGGGACGAGTCGGTGCTGAGGGGAATCAACCTTGACGTACGACGGCACGAGGTCGTCGTCCTCATCGGCGCCAGCGGATCGGGCAAGTCCACGCTGCTGCGCTGCATCAACGGCCTGGAGGCGGTGGATGCCGGCACCATCCTGCTCGACGGCGAGATCGACGTCACGGCGTTCAAGGCGGACCTCGACAAGGTGCGCCGGCGCGTGGGGATCGTCTTCCAGTCCTACAACCTCTTCCCGCACCTCAGCGTGATCGACAACGTGACCCTCGGGCCGCGCAAGGTGCTCCGCGAGTCGGCAGGCAGTGCCCAGGAGCGCGCCCGTGCACTCCTCGCGCGCTTCGGGCTGCTCGAGAAGGCGGAGGACTACCCCGATCGACTCTCCGGCGGCCAGCAGCAGCGCGTCGCCATCGTGCGGGCCCTGGCGATGTCTCCGGAGATCCTGCTCTTCGACGAGATCACCTCGGCTTTGGACCCGCTCCTCGTCGGCGAGGTCCTCGACGCCGTGCGGGAGTTGAAGTCCGAGGGCCTCACCATCCTCATGGCAACCCACGAGATGTCCTTCGCCCGCGATGTGGCCGACCGCGTGTGCTTCCTCAGCCGCGGGGTGGTGTGCGAGGAGGGCCCCCCGCAGCAGGTTCTCGGCGCGCCACGCGAGGAGGCCACGCGCGCGTTCCTCGCCCATCTTCTCGGCTGATGGCACCATGAACGTGAGGGCGCCCTGACGAGGGACGCCACCCCGGCCTGAGGAGTCGTCCTGCACCGTCGCCTGCTCGTCCTGGCCGCCTCGGCCGCTCTCATCGCGGCGTGCTCCCCCGCGGCAACCGGGGGCGAGGCGACATCGGCGCCCGCCACGACCTCGTCACCGTCGCCATCCCCGACGCCCACGCCGACGCCTACGCCAACGCCCACCCCGACGCCCACGCCCACTCCCACCGTCGAGCCGTGCTCCCGCGAGGCCCTGGTGCTCAGCGAGCCCGGCGTACTCACCATCGCGACCAGCAAGCCGAGCTACCCGCCGTTCTTCGCCGACAACGACCCCACCAACGGCAGGGGATTCGAGTCGGCCGTCGCGTACGCCGTCGCCGAGGGCCTGGGGTTCGCGCCCGAGGAGGTCAACTGGGTCTACGCCACCCCGGAGAAGACGCTCTCGAGCAAGCCCAAGAAGTTCGACTTCGCGATCGGGCAGTACGTCCGAACGCTGACGCGATCCCTCGACGTCTCCTTCTCCGAGCCCTACTACCTGATGCGCGAAGCGGTCGTCACGCTCCCGTCGTCGCCGGCCGCCTCCGTCACGTCGGCATCGGACCTGCAGAAGCTCAAGCTCGCGGCGGCGAGCGCGTCGACGAGCCTCGCGTACGTCACCCAGGTCATCCAGCCCAAGGATGAGCCCCTCGCCTACGACGACATCGCCAGTGCCAAGTCTGCCCTCGAGGCCGGCGAGGTCGATGCGATCATCGTCGACTTGCCCACCGCGTACTCGATCACCATGAACGACATCCCCAAGGCGAAGATCGCCGGGGAACTGCCGCTCATCGAGGGGTCCGACCGTCTCGGGCTGGTCTTCGAGAAGGGCGATCCGCTGACTGCCTGCGTCGACGAGGTCCTCGCCGACCTGGCCGATTCCGGGCGCCTGCAGGCCCTGGAGGACGAATGGCTGGCCGGCGACGTCGTCCCCGAACTGGGGGACTGACCCCGGGCCGACGGAGTCGCAGCACCGTGCTGGCACGGTCCCGGCTCAGCCGGGGAGATCAGCCAGGGCACTCGATCGCGGCAATCAGCGCGCGACGCACCCGCGCGGATGCAGGGCTGGGACGCCGATGGCCCCTACCCTGAGGGCTATCCGGACGCGAAGGCGTCCCTGACTCTCGGAGGTTTCCATGGCGCAGGTCGATCCGATGACCGGCCTCACCGACGATGAGGAGCGCGAGTTCATCTCCGGCATGGCGAAGAACTGGTGGCTACTTCTCCTCCTCGGCATCGTCACGCTCATCGTGGGCGTCTTCCTCATGCTCCAGCCGGTCGTCGGCACGTACGTCGTCGCCGTCCTGCTGGCGCTCTACCTCGTGATCTCCGGCATCATCTCGATCGTCCGGGGCTTCGGGCACGGCGTTCCCGGCGGAGTCCGGGCGCTGCTCTTCATCGGCGGCGCCATCGGCCGGCTCCGGGGGCTCCTCATGTTCCGCGTCGCACCCGAGGAGAAGGTCGAGCTCCTCGGCATCTTCGTCGCCGTGTGGTTCCTCTTCAGCGGCATCCTGCAGCTGATCGGGGCCGGCTCGACGAAGGAGGGCCGCGGCTGGGCCATCTTCGCCGGCATCGTCTACATCCTCGCCGGCATCGTGCTGCTCATCAATCCGTGGGCCGTGGGCATCTTCGTCTGGATCGCGGGCATCTGGCTGGTGGTCCTCGGCATCTTCGAGATCATCTCGTCGTTCATGGTGCGCTCGAGGGCCAAGAAGCTCGCTGCGGCTGCCTGACGCTGCCCCATGGCAGCGGAGACCTCGCAGACCCTCGACCGTGGGCTGCGAGTCCTCTCGCTCCTTGCCGACTCCCTCGAGGGCATGACGGTCACTGAGATCGCCACTGCCCTCGGGGTGAGTCGCACGGTCGTCTACCGCCTCGTGGTCACCCTCGAGCAGCACGCCCTGGTGCGTCGCTCGGCGGACGGGCGCTGCCGCATCGGCCTGGGCGTGCTGACCCTCGCCCGCCAGGCCCAGCCGCTCCTGCGCGATGCCGCCCTTCCGGCACTGAGGCGGCTCGCGGAGGCCACCGGGTCCACCTCCTTCCTCGGCGTCGTGGACGGCGCCGACCTCCTCACCGTCGCGGTCGTCGAGCCGCCCCGCTCCGACGTCCACGTCGCCTACCGGCTCGGCTCCCGCACCCCCCTGGACCGCGGGGCGGGGGGCCGCGCGGTGCTCGCCGCGCGCACGGCGGGGGGCCGCCCCCTGGATCCCCCGTGGGTCGTGTCCACCGGCGATCCCACAGGTGCCTCGGGCATCGCCGTTCCCGTCGTCGGCATCCCGGGGATGGAGGCGGCGGTCGGCGTCGTCGCCCTCGCCGCGCCCGAGTCCCTCGGCCCGCGGGTGGCGCGGGCCGCCGCCGACATCGCCCGGGCGCTGGGCTAGGGATCCTGCTCCCGCCGCGCCGCCTCCCGGGCTCGGCGCGACACGCGACGTACCCTGGAGGGTGCCCGGCTCGCGGCCGGGCCGACCAGGCGTCCCGCGGGGCCCCCTGCGTCGAGCCGTCGAAAGGATGCCCGTGCGCCTCAGCGCCATCACCGCCTCCCTCGCCCTGGCTGCGGGCCTCCTGGCCGGGGGAATCGGCGGGGGCCCGGCCCAGGCCGCCGAGGCGCAGGCCACCAAGCCGCGGCCCCTCGTCACGGGCTGGTTCGGCTGGTGGGCCTCCGACCCCACCATCGACCTCATGATCCGCGAGGCCGACGGCGTCGTGGGCGAGGTGAACATGTTCTGGTGGACCTTCCAGGGCAAGGGCGACCCCCTCTGCGTGTACGACAATGAGGACTACGACGGCGACGGGGCCTGGGGCGACTGCCTGCGCAGTACGTCGACCCCGTGGACCACGGACAAGTTCGACCGCCAGCGCCGGATGCTCCAGGCCGCCGGGATCCGGGTCCAGGCGTCGATCACCGACGTCGGGTCCGCGACGGCCCGGCAGCTCACGGAGTACCTCGCGACGCCGCAGCGACGGCAGAAGTACGCCGACCTCATCGCGCGCTATGCGGAGAAGGCCGGCGTCGACGGCGTCGACCTCGACTGGGAGAACTTCGCCTTCAATGACGGCCGGGAAACGTGGAACGCCACGAAGGGCCGCTGGGTCGACATGGTGAAGAAGCTCGGCGCCGCCCTGCACGCCAAGGGGCTCACGCTGTCGGCGACCGTGCCCGGCGGAGTGCCTCCGTTCTCCAGCGATGGAAGCGCGAATCCCGGGACGGGCTACTGGGTCTACGCGTGGGACGAGATCATCGACCACGTCGACCGGCTCATCATCATGACCTACGACTACAGCTGGGACATCCCCGGGCCGATCGGCCCCAACGACTGGGCGCGCGAGGTCGGCCGCAGCGCGGTCGCCCAGGTGGGCCGCGGCAACGCCGAGAAGATCTGGCTCGGCTCCCCGCAGTACGGCAGGAGCTGGCCGCTGAAGTCCGGGTCGAAGTGGATCACCGAGGACGGCTGCCCGAGCAACTGGGTGCCCACCGAGACCCTGGGCCGCCAGGTCTACTCCCCGGCCGAGGCCGAGGAACTGGCCGCCGGGGTCGGCGTCGAGCCCGTGTGGCACGAGGACGCCGGCGAGTGGTCGTTCGCGTTCTTCGAGCCGACCGAGGGCAAGGTCGGCAAGCGCAAGCGCACCTGCGGTGTCAAGCGCGAGCTGTGGTACGGCGACACCCGCTCGGCGCTGAAGCGCGCGGAGGCCGTGACCGATGTGCGCATCGGAGGCATCGCGGTCTGGGAGTTCGGCGATGTCGAAGCCGACTTCTACCAGCGTCTCGCGCAGTACGGCCGTTCGGTCGCACCGGCGCAGACCAAGGTCAAGGTGACCGCGCCGCCGGAGGCGACGTACGGCGCCGCGACCAAGGTCAAGGTCGTGACCGAGTCGTCGAACGGCGCGTCCGCCGGAGAGCGCGCGACCTTGTACTGGGAGCCGCTCTCGCGCGGCCAGCGGCGCTCGGTCCAGACGATCACGCTCGACAAGGACGGCAAGGGGACCTTCACGCCGAAGGCGGAGCGCAGCGGCACGTGGACCGTCGAGGTGACCGGCTCCTGGTCGCGCAGCGAGGGGGTGAGCCGCCCGGCCAAGACGCGGGTGCGCTTCTCGGTGAAGGCCGAGGCCTCGACACTGCGTCCCATCGCCGGCGACGTGGTCACCCTCACCGCGACCATCGGCCCAGCCCTGCCCGAGGTGGGCGCCCAGGTGCAGCGACAGGGCAAGGACGGCACGTGGAGCACCATCAAGGAGGTCGACGTTCCCGGCGGCGGTGTCGTGACCGTCGACGTGCGACCCACCATGGCGGGCGACGTGAGCTACCGCATCGTGGTCCCTGCCGTGGGGCACTACCTCGCGGGGCAGTCGTCCGTGCTCACCCTCGACGTCAGCAAGGCCTCCGGGTCGGTGCGTACGCTGTCCTGGTGACCGCACCCGCCGAGCTCGACCGTCCCGAGGTCGAGGACGCGACGGCGGTCGACCGGCCCTGGATCACGATCGTCTGGAACGACCCCGTCAACCTCATGTCCTACGTCACCTACGTCTTCATGACGTACTTCCACTACTCCCGCGAGAAGTCCGAGAAGCTCATGTGGCAGGTCCACAACGACGGCCGGGCCGTGGTCTCCTCGGGCACGCGCGAGGAGATGGAGCGCGACGTGGCCGCGATGCACTCCTTCGGACTGTGGGCGACGCTGAGCAAGGACGACTGATGGGCGTACACGGCTTCCGGCGCACGCTCACCGGCCGCGTGGTCCTTCGGGTGGACGCGGTCGAGAAGGGCCTGCTGATGACCCTCCTGGAGCAGCTCGTGGAGTTCGTCGCCCCGGAGCCCGCCGAGGCGGGGGAGGACCCGCTGCACCGGCTCGTCGGGATCGCCGAGTCCGCCGAGCGTCCCGAGGACCCGGCGCTGGCGCGGCTCTTCCCCGACGCCTACCTCGACGACAGCGAGGCGGCCGCCGACTTCCGGCGCTTCACCGAGCGCTCCCTGCGCGACACCAAGGTGGCCCAGGCCACGACCGCGCTGGAGACCCTGCGCCGCTCGGGGGAGAAGGTCACGCTCACCGATCCCGAGGCCCGGGCCTGGCTGGGCGCCCTCAACGACCTGCGGCTGGCCCTGGGGTCTCGGCTGGCGATCACCGAGGATGCCGCGGAGGAGTTCGCGGCCCTGCCCGAGGATGATCCGCGGGCGGCGACGTTCCACGTCTACGACTGGCTGACCTTCTTGCAGGACTCCCTCGTGCGCAGCGTTATGCCCGGCTCGGCGTAGCGGTCCACCGCAGCCCGTCTCACAGCAGTGCGCCCGCCTGCCGAGCGGCAGACGGGCGCACTGACGGGCGAGCGGGCTATGCCGCGGCGCCAGCCTTGCTCGAGGGAGCCTCCTTCATCTCAGCCTCGGCGAACTCGGGGCTGTCGTCCATGCTCTTGATGCGCGCGATCTTGAAGATGAGCAGGCCGTAGAGGCACTTGGCGAGCACGTCGGCGATCGAGTACCCGATCTGGCGGTACACGAACGCGTCGGCGCCGTCGAGCCCGATCATCGGGAAGGCGTACGAGATGGGGTAGACGCCCCATGTCGCGAGGAGCAGCCAGCGCAGGCCGTTGAGCTCCTTGCCCACCTGATTCGGCTGGTTCTTGGCCGCCTTGCTCAACTCCACGAAGAGCACGTAGAGGATGTAGAGGAAGGGAATGGTGGACAGCGCGCCCCAGATGGCCTTCGCGGTGATGTCCGCGGTGACCTCGCCGGGGTATCCGAGGATGATCATCAGGGCCGAGGCCGGGATGAGCTTCCACAGCAGGCCGCGGCGCACCGCGGCGGGAAGTGCGAGCACCGCGACCGTTTCGAAGAGCAGCAGCGGCACGGTGAGCAGCCAGTCGACGTAGCGGTAGCCCTCATTGAAGCCATCGCCCTTGACGAGTTCGAACGCCTCCTGGACACCCGGGGTGCCCACGCCGACGGCGATGTACGCGTCGGAGAAGGAGTCGAAGATCCGCAGGTAGTGGTACGCGGCAATGAAGCACACCATGGCGGACACGATGAGCGCCAGCCGATAGCGGGGGAGCACCCGCGGGGTTACCGCGAGCAGGAACACAGTGGTTGCGGCCATCGAGGCGAGGGCCAAGGAGAGCACGTTGTAGACCGTTTGGAACTGAGCTTTGTTGAGAGTATCTACGACCTCCACGCGGTACCACTTTCGTGATGCGCCCGATGCGCCGCTGTCAGTGCGCCCCCCCAGGGGCGCCGTACGCGTCGGACTGTCCTCCCGGTTGCCGGACCCCGCAACTTGAACAAGGTACGGCGCGATTTACGCACGGGGCAGGGTCCCGAATTCCCTCGAGCGCCGGGACCTAGGCTGGAGAGATGCTGCGGATCTCCGCCGAGCACGTCGACGCGATGGTCGCCCACGCCCGGGCCGACCATCCCGACGAGGCCTGCGGGGTCATCGCCGGACCCGAGGGCTCCGACCTCCCCGTGCGCTTCATCCCCATGGTGAACGCCGCCCGCTCCCCCACGTTCTACGAGTTCGACTCCGCCGACCTCCTGCGCCTCTACCGGGAGATGGACAACCGGGGGGAGGAGCCCGTGGTGATCTACCACTCCCATACGGCCACGGAGGCCTACCCCTCGCGCACCGACGTCTCCTACGCCTCCGAGCCGGGGGCCCACTACGTCCTCGTGTCGACCCGCGAGTGCGGTGCCGGCGAGGGCCCGGTCGAGGTGCGCTCCTTCCGCATCGTCGACGGCGAGGTCACGGAGGAGCCGATCGAGATCGTCGCCTAGGCTGTGCCCATGCCTGTCGAGGTCCGCATCCCCACGATCCTGCGCCCCTACACGGGGGGCGCGAAGACCGTCGAGGCCGAAGGCGCGACGATCGCCGACCTGGTCACCGACCTCGACGTGCGCTATCCCGGCCTCGGAGAGCGCCTCGTCGACGACGCGGGGCTGCGACGCTTCATCAACGTGTACCTCAACGACGAGGACGTCCGCTTCCTCGGTGGCCTCGACACCGCCCTCTCCGACGGGGACTCGCTCACCATCCTACCCGCCGTCGCCGGGGGCGCTGGCGGGGACGGCCGCGCCGTTCCCTAGCGGGGCCCGGGCCATGCACTACGACTCGCTCCTCGACTCCGTCGGCAACACGCCGCTCGTCGGTCTGCCGCGACTGTCGCCGAGCGAGGACGTGCGACTGTGGGCCAAGCTCGAGGACCGCAACCCGACCGGATCGGTGAAGGACCGCGCCGCGCTGCGCATGATCGAGCAGGCGGAGAAGGACGGCCTGCTCACTCCCGGATGCACGATCCTCGAGCCGACGAGCGGCAACACCGGGATCTCGCTGGCGATGGCCGCGCGCCTCAAGGGCTACAAGCTCGTGTGCGTCATGCCGGAGAACACCTCGACGGAGCGCACCCAGCTCCTGCGCATGTGGGGGGCGGAGGTGGTCTACTCCCCAGGGGCCGGAGGCTCCAACGAGGCGGTGCGCGTGGCCCGCCGCATGGCCGAGGAGCATCCGGACTGGGTGATGCTCTACCAGTACGGCAACCCGGCCAATGCCGAGGCGCATTACATGACGACCGGCCCGGAGATCCTGCGCGACCTGCCCACCATCACGCACTTCGTCGCGGGCCTGGGCACCACCGGCACGCTCATGGGCGCCGGCCGCTACCTGCGCGAGAACAAGCCCGACGTCCAGATCGTGGCCGCCGAACCGCGCTACGGCGAGCTCGTGTACGGCCTGCGCAACCTGGACGAGGGGTTCGTCCCGGAGCTGTACGACGAGTCGGTGCTCACCACTCGCTATTCCGTGGGCCCGCGCGACGCCGTACGCCGCGTCCGGGAGCTGCTGGACCAGGAGGGTATCTTCGCCGGGATCTCGACCGGCGCGATCCTGCACGCCGCGATCGGCCTGGGGCAGCGCGCGGTGAAGGAGGGCAAGCCCGCCGACATCGCCTTCATCGTCTGCGACGGCGGGTGGAAATACCTCTCCACCGGTGCCTACGAGGGCACTCTGGACGAGGCCGAGGACCGGCTCGACGGCACGGTGTGGGCATGACCGGCCCCATCGACCCGCTGGGCGGCCTGGATCGTCCCATCGGGATCTTCGACTCCGGGGTGGGCGGCCTCACCGTGGCACGCGCCGTCCTCGACCAGCTGCCCCACGAGCCGATCCTCTACGTCGGTGACACCGCCCGCGGCCCCTACGGCCCGCTGCCCATCGCCGAGGTGCGCGCGTACGCGATCGACGTCATGGACCACCTGGTCAACTCGGGGGTGAAGGCGCTCGTCATCGCGTGCAACTCGGCGAGCGCGGCCGCCATGCGGGACGCACGCGAGAGGTACGACGTCCCGGTGGTCGAAGTCGTCCATCCCGCGGTGCGCAGGGCCGTGAGCGCCACCCGCAGCGGGCGGGTCGGCGTCATCGGCACGCGCGCCACCATCACCAGCCGCGCGTACGACGATGCCTTCGCGGCCGCCCCGCACCTGGCGCTCACGACCCAGGCCTGCCCGCAGTTCGTGGAGTTCGTCGAGGCCGGGATCACCAGCGGCCCGGAGCTCCTCGGCGTAGCCCACGAGTACCTCGACCCCCTGGCCGAGGCTGACGTCGACACCCTCGTCCTCGGGTGCACCCACTACCCGCTGCTCACCGGCGTCATCGCCTATGTGATGGGCAACGGCGTCACCCTGGTGTCGAGCGCGGAGGAGACCGCCAAGGACGTCTACCGCACCCTGGTCGCCCGCGACCTGCTGCGGGATCCGGGCCTGCCGCCCCCGGTGCACCGATTCGTCGCGACCGGCGACCCGTCGTCCTTCGCGGCGCTCGGCAGCCGCTTCCTCGGCCCGGAGATCGGCGAGGTCGACCAGGGCCGGAGTGGGCCCGGTGTCGCCGGAGTAGACCACGCTGCGCCCGCCTGCCTCGACGCGCAGCCCGTACGCCTCCACCGGATGCCGCACCCGCGCGACGGTGACGGTGAAGGGGCCGATCGCAAC
>JBJTJS010000079.1:0-8714 GCA_046096085.1 bacterium | reverse complement strand
GCATCTGGCGCATCATCTTGTGGGCCTCGCCGAAGCGCTCCACGAGGCCATTGACGTCGCTGACCTGGGTGCCCGAGCCGCGCGCGATGCGAGCGCGACGCGAGGCATTGAGGATCTTCGGATCGCGCCGCTCCTGCGGCGTCATCGACTGGATGATCGCGGAGACGCGATCCAACTCGCGGTCGTCCACCTGGTCAAGCTGTGCCTTCATCTCCCCCATGCCGGGCAGCATCCCGAGGAGCTTGCCCAGCGAGCCCATCTTCTTGACCGCCTGCATCTGCCCCAGGAAGTCCTCGAGCGTGAAGTCCTCGCCCTGGGAGACCTTGCGCGCCATGCGCTCGGCCTCTTCGGCATCGAACGCACGCTCGGCCTGCTCGATGAGCGTGAGGACGTCGCCCATGTCGAGGATCCGCGAGGCCATGCGATCCGGGTGGAAGGCCTCGAACTCCTCCAGCTTCTCGCCCGTCGACGCGAAGAGAATGGGGCGACCGGTCACCGTCACGATCGACAGGGCAGCCCCGCCGCGGGCATCGCCGTCGAGCTTGGTGAGGACCACGCCGTCGAACCCGACGCCCGACTCGAACTCCTCCGCCGTGCGTACGGCGTCCTGCCCGATCATGGCGTCGACGACGAGCAGGACCTCGTCGGGACTCACGGCCTCACGGACGTCGCGGAGCTGCTGCATGAGCTCGGCGTCGATCGCCAGCCGACCCGCGGTATCGACGATGACGATGTCGCGCATCTGCACCTGCGCGTGCTCGACCGACCGGCGCGCGACGTCCACCGGGTCGCCGACCCCGTTGCCCGGCTCCGGCGCGAACACGGGCACGCCGGCCCGCTCCCCGACGATGCGCAACTGGTCCACCGCGTTGGGGCGCTGGAGGTCGGCCGCCACGAGCATGGGCATGTGTCCCTGCTCGCGCAGATAGTGCGCGAGCTTGCCGGCGAGGGTGGTCTTGCCCGCGCCCTGGAGGCCGGCGAGCAGGATCACCGTGGGCGGGTGCTTGGCGAAGCGCAGGCGCCGCGTCTCTCCCCCGAGGATGCCCACGAGCTCCTCGTGCACGATCTTGACGACCTGCTGGGCTGGATTCAGCGCCCCCGACACCTCGGCGGATAGCGCACGTTCCTTGACCCGGGCGCAGAAGGTTCGCACCACCGGCAGGGCGACGTCGGCGTCGAGGAGGGCGATGCGGATCTCGCGGACCGTCGCGTCGATGTCAGCCTCGGACAGGCGACCCTTGCCGCGCAGGCCTCGGAACGTTGCCGACAGGCGGTCGGACAGGCTGGCGAACATCGCATCCTCGGGCTCGGGCTCCCGGGGATCCGGGCGCCCCAACAGACTAGTCGGGGCCGGCGACGAGGACGTCGAGCACCGTCGCCACGACGTGAGCCCGCTCGGCGCGCTGCAGTCGAACACCGTCCGGCCGGCGGAGGTAGAACGCGTCCACGACCTCCGATCCCAGCGTGGCCACGCGCGCGGCGGTGATGAAGGCCCCCGCCTCGGCGATGGCGTTGCCGAGCCGATGCAGGAGCCCGGGCTCGTCGTGCGCGCGGACCTCCAGCACGTCGGCCTCGGCTGCCGCCCCGCTCACGAAGTCCACGCGGGCGGGGATGGAGCGTCCCGCGGGCGGTCGGCCGCGGGCGGCGAGGCGCTCGGTCACGTCCAACGTGCCGTCGAACACGCGCTGGAGGTCCCCGCGCACTTGCTCCACGGGGGGCGGCTCGCCGTAGAGCGGATGCACTGCCCACGAGCTGAGGGCCCGAGCGCCCACGGTCTGGGTGTCGGCGGCGCGCACCTCGAGCCGATGCAACGCGAGAACACCCGCGATGTCGCCCAGCAGTCCCCGGCGGTCATCGGCGACGACGAGAACACGGGTGGTGGCGGAGCCCGGCGTGATGCGGACCTGCAGGCCCGGCGATGCCAGCAGGTCCGGGTGGCACTGCGCGATGTCGGGGGCAGCGGGGAGCGCCTCGCCGGCGAGTACCGCGCGTGTCCTCCGCACGAGCTCGTCGATGAGCCCGGCCTTCCATTCGCTCCACGCGGCCGGTCCCGTGGCCAGAGCGTCGGCCTTCGTCAGGGCGTGCAGGAGATCGAGGGTTCGCTGATCTCCCACCGCGGCGGCCACCCCTGCGACCGTCGCGGGATCATCGAGATCACGTCGTGTGGCCGCCTCGGGGAGGAGGAGGTGGTTCCGGACGAGGGCGACGAGCATCTCCGTGTCCGCGCTGTCGAAGCCCAGCGCCGGGCCGATGCCGGCCATGAGCCTGACGCCGACCTCCGTGTGGTCGCCGGGCCGCCCCTTCCCGATGTCGTGGAAGAGAGCCGACACGAGCAGGAGGTCGGGCCGAGCGACGTCGCGGAGGAACGCCGTCGCGTGGGCCGCCGTCTCCACGAGGTGGCGGTCCACTCGGTAGATGTGCAGCGGGTTGCGCTGGGGGGCCGAGCGGACCGGGCCCCACTCCGGGATGAGGCGGCCGACGAGGCCCACGCGGTCCATCCCCTCCCAGGCGTCGGCGAGCGCGGCCCCGGAGCCCAGGAGCGAGACGAGCGCGTCGCGCGCGTCGGGTGGCCAGGGCACCGGCATCGGCGGGGTCTCCGCGGCCAGGCGCTGGAGCGTCGCGGGCGCGATCGCGAGCCCGGCCTGTGCCGCGGCCGCGGCCAGGCGCAGCGCGACGACGGGGTCTCGATCCGGGCGGGCGTCGAGGGCGAGCACCACCTCCCCGTCGCTCACCACGGCACCGTCGGCGAGCGGGGTGCGCTCCGGGCCCGTCCGCCGCCATCGGCGACGCAGGGGCCTCGACGGACGCCGGCGGGAGAGCCGGTCGACACGGTGCCAGGCGACGTCGCAGGCGTAGGCCACGGTCCGGGCGCTGTCGGAGAGGTCACGCAGCAGCGCGTCGGCATCACCCAGGGACAGTCGCTCCGCGACCTCGTCCTGATCCTGGAGTCGCAGGATGTCACTGGCTCGACGTGCCTCGGACCGGGCCTGCTCATGCAGTGCGTCGCGCACGTCGAGCATCGACGCCCGGGCATCAGCGATCCCGTCGTGCGGTACGTCGGCGACCCATGATGCAGCGAGGGCACGCAGGATCGTGACATCGCGCAGTCCTCCGTAGGACTCCTTGAGATCAGGCTCGATGAGGTGCGCGAGATCGCCGTGGCGCGCGCGTCGCTCCGCGACGGACTCCCTCAGGAGCGGCAGCCGGGCCGGAGCGAGGGATCGCCAGTCCGCGAGCGTCGCCTCGCGGACCCGGTGCGCGAGGTCGCGATCGCCTGTGACGCAGCGCATGTCGAGCAGGCCGAGGATGACCCGCACGTCCTCGGCCGCCATGCGCCGGGTCTCGGCGAGGGTGCGCACGCTGTGGTCCAGGCGCACCCCCGAGTCCCATATCGGGTACCACAGCGAATCGGCCACGCCCGCGAGGTCGCCGCCGGCCGCCGCGGGCCGATCCGGCACGAGGAGCAGGAGATCGAGGTCACTGCCCGCCGCTAGCTCCTCGCGGCCATACCCGCCCACCGCCACGAGCGCACACCCGTACTCCGACGCGCCGGAGAGAGCGAACACCTGCTCCAGCCACGCGTCGGTGAGCGCCGACAGGGCCCGCCGTCGCGCGGCCCAGGAACCGCCCACGGGTCGCCCGAGGAGCTCCTCCCGCGCCGCCGGGTAGGACCCCCCGGGACGCATGCCCCCGCCAGCCCGCTCGGCGACCGGGGGCGCCTCAGAGGGCGTCGACGCCACGCTCGTCGGTGCGCACGCGCACGACCGCGTCCACCGGCACGACCCAGACCTTGCCGTCGCCGATCTTGCCGGTTCGCGCACCCGCCACGATGGCGTCGACGACCCCGTCGACGTCGGCGTCGTCGACGAGCACCTCGACCCTCACCTTGGGGATGAGGTCGACGGTGTACTCGGCACCCCGGTAGACCTCCGTGTGGCCTCCCTGGCGCCCGAACCCGCTCGCCTCGCTGACGGTCATGCCCTGCACCCCACGGGCCTCGAGCGCCGACTTGACCTCCTCGAGCTTGAACGGCTTGATGATGGCGGTCACGAGCTTCATCTACCTCTCCCCTCCGTGCGAGTGATGGCCGATACCGGCGAAGACTCCCCCGCCACCGGATTCCCCAAGCTCGTACGCCGTCTCGGCGTGGACGGCGAGGTCGATCCCCCCGACCTCGTCGTCGTGGCTCACCCGCAGGCCCACGACAGCCTTGAGGATGAAGGCGAGGACGAGTGTGATGAGGAACGAGTAGGCCATGACCGCCAAGGCGCCGATCGCCTGGACGCCCAGGAGTCCCGCGCCTCCCCCGTACAGCAGCCCGTCCTTGCCCAGCTCGTTGACCTCGGTGGTGGCGAAGAAGCCGATGAGCAGGCAGCCGACGATGCCTCCGACGAGGTGGACCCCCACGACGTCGAGCGAGTCGTCGTAGCCGAGCCGGTACTTCATGGTGACGGCGAACGCGCAGATCACCCCGGCGAGCAACCCGATGATGATCGCCCCGATCGGGGCCACGAACGCGCACGCCGGCGTGATGGCCACCAGCGCTGCGATGGCCCCGGACGCCGCCCCGAGGCTGGTGGCGTGACCATCACGCAGCCGCTCGACGAGCAGCCACCCGACGATGCCGCCCGCCGTGGCCACCATCGTGTTCGTGAAGGCGAGGGCGGCCAGCTGTCCGGCGCCGAGCGCGGACCCAGCGTTGAAGCCGAACCAGCCGAAGAAGAGGAGGGAGGCGCCGAGCACCACGAAGGGAAGGCTGTGCGGCCTCATCGGCGCCCGCCCGAAGCCGACGCGCTTGCCGATCACGAGCACCAGGGCCAGGGCGGCCGCGCCCGCGTTGATGTGCACGGCGGTCCCGCCGGCGAAGTCGAGCACGCCGAGCGTGGTCAGCCACCCCGCGCCCGAGCCACCCACCTCGGTGCTGCCGAAGTCGAAGACCCAGTGGGCGACGGGGAAGTACACGAGGGTGGCCCAGACCGCCGCGAAGATGCCCCAGGCGAGGAACTTCGTGCGGTCGGCAATGGCTCCGGTGATGAGCGCGACCGTGATCACCGCGAACATGAGCTGGAACATCGCGAAGATGAGGGCTGGGATGGGGTACGCGCCGCCGTTGACCGCGGGCTGACCCACGAGCGGCTGCAGCCCCGCGAAGGACAGGTCGCCGATGAAGCCGTTCCCCCCGTCGCCGAAGGCCAGCGAGTAGCCGAAGGCGACCCACAGCAGCGTGACGATGGCCAGGGCCAGGAACGACATCATCATCATGTTGAGGACGGCCTTGGCGCGCACCATGCCCCCGTAGAAGAACGCCACTGCCGGTGTCATGAGCAACAACAGAGCGGCGGCCATGAGGACCCACGCGGTGTCGCCCGCGCTGATCTCGACTGCCTCCACAGCACACCTCCGGTTGTCGCGGAGGGGTGTCGCCTCTCACCCCGAACGCGACGCAGTCTGCGCGGAGCACGTTGCGGGGAGCGCAAGCGCGTGTTTCGGGGAGGTGAATGAGTCCCCGACGAGGTTACGAAGCTGTTACGCCTCGTCGGAGAGGAGCGCGTCGACGAACTGGTCCGCCGAGAAGGGAGCGAGGTCGTCGGGACCCTCCCCGAGGCCCACGAGCTTCACCGGCACGCCGAGGGACTGCTGGACCGCGACGACGATGCCTCCCTTGGCGGTGCCGTCCAGCTTCGTGAGCACGATCCCGGTGACGTCGACGACCTCGGCGAACACCTGCGCCTGGGCCAGGCCGTTCTGCCCCGTCGTGGCGTCGAGGACGAGGAGCACCTCGTCCACGGGTCCGTGCTTCTCCAGGACGCGCTTGACCTTGCCCAACTCGTCCATGAGTCCGACCTTGGTGTGCAGTCGCCCCGCGGTGTCCACGACGACGGTGTCGACGTCGGCCTGGCTGCCGATGCTCACGGCGTCGAAGGCCACGGCCGCGGGATCCCCGCCCTCGGGGCCGCGCACGACGGCTGCTCCCACGCGATCCCCCCAGGTCTGCAGCTGGTCCGCGGCAGCGGCTCGGAAGGTGTCGGCTGCCCCCAGGACGACGGTGCGCCCCTCGGCGACGAGCAGTCGCCCCAGCTTGCCCGTGGTCGTGGTCTTGCCCGTGCCGTTCACGCCGACGACGAGGATGACGGCCGGGCCGCCTGCGGCCCGGGTGGAGTGCACCGTCCGATCCGCCGACGGATCGATGAGCGCGATCAGCTCCTCGCGCAGCAGGGCCCGCACCGCCTCGGGAGTCTCGGGCCGTTCGGCGCGCACGCGCGCGCGCAGTCGGTCGGTGAGTTCGGTCGTGGCCGCCACGCCGATGTCGGCGGTGAGCAGGGTCTCCTCGATCTCGTCCCAGGTGTCGTCGTCGACGGTGTCCCGGGACAGGAGGGTGAGGAGCCCCCGGCCCAGGGTGTTCTGGGATCGGGCGAGCCGACGTCGCAGCCGCGTGAATCGTCCGACGGCGGGCTCGGGGACCTCCAGTTCCCAGACGGCCTCGAGGTCCTCGGCCGTGGGCTCCTCGAGCACCTCCGTGGAGCCGAGGACCTCCGCCCCCACGGACTCCTCGACCGCGCGACGAGGAGTGTCCCGTGGCTCGGAGTCGTCGTCCCCGACCCCGGGGGCGTAGTCGATGCCCGGTCGCGGGCCGGCCTTCGGCTCGCCGCGCCGGGCGAGAACGAGGGCCGCCCCCACTCCCAGCACGACGATGAGCGCGAGGGCGAGTCCGAGGTAGATGACGATGGAGTCCACGGGCCGATCCTCTCAGGAGGCCCGGGCGAGTCAGGCGGAGACCGGATCGTTGTCGCGCAGCCGCTGCCCCACGACCTGCGTCACGCCATCCCCCCGCATGGACACGCCGTAGAGCGCGTCCGCGATCTCCATCGTCCGCTTCTGGTGGGTCACGACGATGAGCTGCGAGCTCTGCCGGAGCTCATCGATGGCGTCGATGAGCCGTCCGAGGTTGACGTCGTCAAGCGCCGCCTCGACCTCGTCGAGGACGTAGAACGGGCTGGGCCGCGCCTTGAAGAGGGCGATGAGGAACGCGACCGCGGTGAGGGAGCGCTCGCCGCCGGACAGCAGGGACAGGCGCTTGACCTTCTTGCCGGGCGGGCGGGCCTCGACGTCGACGCCCGTGAGCAGCATGTTGTCCGGGTCGGTGAGGACCAGTCGGCCCTCGCCCCCGGGGAAGAGCCTGGCGAACACGCCCTCGAACTCCCGCGCCGTGTCCTCGTACGCCTCGGTGAACACGCGTTCCACCCGCTCGTCGACGTCCTTCACGATCGCGAGCAGGTCGGATCGCGATCGCTTCAGGTCCTCGACCTGCTCGGTGAGGAAGCGCAGGCGCTCCTCGAGCGCGGTGTACTCCTCGAGAGCCAGGGGGTTGACCGTGCCCAGCATCGCGAGGCCCCGTTCGGCGGACCTCAGCCGGCGCTCCTGCTCTGCCCGGTCGTAGGGGTAGGGCTCGCCCGGCTCGGCGGGGACGTCGTCCCCCGGCGCCGGCGGCGTCGGCGGCACGAGCTGATCGGGGCCGTACTCGCCGACGAGGGAATCGGGGTCCATGCCGAACTCCTCGATGACCCGCGTCTCGAGTTGCTCGATCCGCAGGCGCTGCTCGGCCCTGGCTACCTCGTCGCGATGCACCGAGTCGGTGAGGCGGTCGAGCTCCGCCCCGAGCTCGCGCTGGCGGCCCCGCAGGGCCTGGAGCTCGGCATCGCGCGCCGCCTGCTGCTCCTCGAGCTCCCTTCGCTGCCGGTCGGCAGTGCGCAGGGACGCATCGAGGTAGGCCAGGACGACGTGCACGCCGCGCGCCACCGCATCGGCAACCGCGGCCTCGCGGGCACGCCGCTCCCGGCGCTCGATGGCCCGGCGTCGGGCCGACCGCTCGGCGAGGGCCGCGCGCTCGAGGGACTCCGCCCGGGCGGCGAGCGATCCGAGGCGCTCCTCCCCCGTGCGCACCGCGAGGCGCGCCTCCACCTCGCGGGCCCGGACGTCCTCCAGGGCCGACGACAGCGGAATGCGACGGTCCGGTGCCGGTTCGGCGGGAGCCTCGCCCTCGACGGCGGAAAGGCGCTCCTCGAGCTCGGCGAGGGTCGCGCGGTCGGCGGCCAGGGCCTCCAGCCCCGCTCCCTCCGCGGCAGCCATGCGGTCGGCCTCGGCCGAGGCAGACCGGGCGGCCTGCCCGAGGAGGCCGAGTTGCTCGGCCACCGCGGCCAGCCGCGCATCGGACTCGTGCAGGCGCGCGAGGGATGCCTCGGCGCGGGCTGCTGCCCCGGCCTGCTGCTCCTGCGCGGCCGCCAGGGAGAAGCGCGTGCGCTCGAGCCCGTGCTGCACCTGCTCCAGCGCCGACATCGCGTCGTCGACGGCAGCCTGGAGTTCCAGCAGCGTGGGGGCCTCGCCGGAACCGCCGACCGCATGCGACGGGCCCAGCAGGTCGCCCTGCGGCGTGACGCCGGTGAGTCCGGCTGCCCGCACGCCTTCGGCCTGCTCGAGCGTCTCCACGATGACGATGCCTTCCAGGCGCGGCCGGAGTGCCGCGACGAGATCCTCCGGGCCCGACACGACGTCGACGAGCCAGCGCGAGCCCACGGGCGCCGGGTCCACGGGCGGTGCGGGGCGCGTCATGCCGTCGAGCACGATCACCGCCGCCCGCCCGGCAGCGTCGCGATGCAGCAGAGTGAGCCCGTTGACGGCAGCGCGCCCGTCGCGCACCACGACAGCGTCGGAGTACG
>JBJTJS010000078.1:0-2181 GCA_046096085.1 bacterium | reverse complement strand
ATCAAGGACTGCGGCTACGCCACCCTGCCGTGCAACTGGCTGCAGATCATGGAGAACTCCGTGGACCCGCACCACGTCGAGTGGCTGCACGGCTACTACTTCAACTTCATGGGCGAGACCCAGGGCTTCGACGCCCCCAAGGCCTTCCAGAAGAAGCACCTGAGGACCGGCTTCGAGGAGATGGAGTGGGGCATCCTCAAGCGCCGCGTCCTCGAGGGCGGCAGCGAGGAGAACGATGACTGGAAGGTCGGTCACCCGCTGGTGTTCCCCTTCTACATGCGCGTCGGAGGCGCCGGGATCGACCAGATGCAGATCCGCGTCCCGATCGACGACACCACGACGTGGAAGATGTTCTACTCCAACCACGCCCCCGACGGTGGCGTGTGGGAGGCGCAGGATCGCCCGGTGTTCTACGAGTACTTCTGGCGCGATGAGCAGGGTCGCTTCATCACCGACTACATCGAGGGCCAGGACATCATGGCGTGGGTCAGCCAGGGTGCCGTGACCGACCGGACCCAGGAGCATCTCGGCCGTTCCGATGCGGGCGTGGCCATGCTGCGCAAGATGTTCAAGGAGAACATGAAGAAGGTCGCCAACGGCGAGGATCCCATCGGCACGGTGCGCGAGCCGCACGACATCATCCCCCTGCCATGCGAGCGCGACAAGTTCGGTGCCGAGCGGGAGTTCGCCGAGGCCTTCATCACCATGGGGTCGATGCGCTACAGCCCCCAGAAGCAGCAGCTGCTGGACCTGCACGCCGATGCCTGGGCGCGCCGTGAGAAGGCGGGAGCGGGTGCCTGAGGACGCCGCCGAGGGTCATGAGCGGGTCGCCCTGAGCGAGCTCCCCCCTGACCCTCACCGTCTGCCACCCCCCGGGGCGTGGTTCGCGCCGGATGCCGAGCGCCACCTGCTCGATCGGCCGAGGTTCTGCCCCATGTGCGCCGCGAGCATCGAGGTGCACGGCGGCATCAGCACCGAGTACTGGGTCGCGGACTCCCGCGTCTTCATGACCTGGTGCGGGGAGTGCGGCTGGTTCGGGGACGTCGTGCGCTATGACATGGTGACGATCACCGAGGAGGAGCACTGAGAGATGGGCAGCATCTCGACGGCTCTGTCATGACCGCCCTCGTCTTCGACTTCGGCGGTCCCGTCCTCCTCACACCCTTCGAGCTCCGCTCGGTCGGCGAGCGCTCCCTGGGGCTCCCCCCGGGCACGTTCGTGTGGCACGGTCCCTTCGACCCCGAGTCCGATCCGGACTGGCAGGTCTTCCAGGCCGGTGGGATGACCGAACGCGACTACTGGGCCCGTCGGTGCGCGGAGTTCCACGAGCTCACCGGGGAGCCTCCCGACATGCCGGTCTTCATGGCCCACCTGTACGACGGCTCCGAGGAGGAGATCGTGCGACCCGGCGCCGTGCGCCTCATCCGCGATGCCAAGGCCGCCGGTCTCGCCGTCGGCGCTCTCACCAACGACCTCACGGCCTTCCACGACCAGTCCTGGATCGACCGGATGAGCGTCATCCGGGCGTTCGATGTCCTCGTGGACGGCAGGCGCGACGGCGTCATGAAGCCCGACCCGGCCGCGTACCGGCTCGTGGCGGAGCGCCTCGGGGTGAGTCCGGAGGAGTGCGTCTTCATCGACGACCAGCCCGGTAACCTCGCCGGAGCCGAGGCGGTCGGGATGACGCCGGTGTTCCTCGACCCCGTCGATCCCGAGCCGGCCTTCGAGCAGGCACGGGGCCTGCTGGGCCTGGACTGAGGAGCGCTCATGACGCGAGCACTGCGGGTGGCGGTCGTCGGGTCAGGTCCCTCGGGCATGTACGCCGCCGACGCACTCACCTCCCAGGAGGTCATCTCGGTGTCGGTGGACATCATCGACCGGCTTCCCAGCCCCTTCGGCCTCGTGCGCTACGGCGTGGCCACCGACCACCTGAGCCTCCGCTCCGTGCGCGACACCCTCGACAAGGTCCTCGACAAGCCCGGCGTGCGCTTCGCCGCGCGGCGCACCGTGAGTCCCACCGACGACGGCCGGGTCATGGACGGCGATGCTGTCGTTCCCGGCATCTACGTCGCGGGCTGGATCAAGCGCGGGCCGACCGTCATCATCGGCACCAACAAGAAGTATGCCGTCCAGACCGTGGGGTGCCTCCTCGAGGATGCGGCGGATCCAGGGTTCTGGACG
>JBJTJS010000077.1:0-2144 GCA_046096085.1 bacterium | reverse complement strand
CTCCGAGGACCTCTCCGCGGTCGGCTCCGCCCTGGGCGGCACCGTGGTGATCCGCTCGAAGTCCGGATCCCGCACGGTCCCGATCCGCGAGTTCCACTTCGGCCCCTACATGACCCAGGTGGCCGACGGCGAGATCCTCACCGAGGTCCGCTTCCCGCTCCGGGCCGGATCGGGAAGCGCCTACGAGAAGGTCGAGCGCCGCGTGGGCGACTGGCCCGTCGCCTCCGCCGGCGTCTTCGTCGTCGTCAAGGACGGCGTCGTCTCCGACTGCGGCATCGGCCTCACCGCGGTCGGCGCGGAGCACTTCAGCGCGCCGGGGGCCGAGGAGTTCCTCGTGGGCAAGGCGCCCACCGAGGAGAACCTCGCCCAGGCGGCCGCGATCGCCGCCGACTCGTGCAACCCGGTGTCCGACCAGCGCGGCCCGGCCGACTACAAGAAGCACCTCGCCCAGGAACTCACCCTCCGCGCCCTCCGGCGCGCCGTCGCCGCAAGCCAGGGAGCGTGACATGGACGTCACCATCAACGTCAACGGAACCGACTACGCCCGCGATATCGAGCCCCGCATGCTCCTCGTGCACTTCATCCGCGAGGAACTCGGGCTGCGCGGAACGCACTGGGGCTGCGACACGTCCAACTGCGGCACCTGCGTGCTGTGGGTGGACGACGAGCCCGTCAAGAGCTGCACGATGCTCGCCGTGATGGCCGACGGCCACCGCGTGAAGACGGTCGAGGGCCTCGAGGGCCCCGACGGGCTCGACCCGATCCAGCAGGGCTTCATCGAGTGCCACGGCCTGCAGTGCGGCTTCTGCACGCCGGGGATGATGATGACGGGCCGCTGGCTCCTCGATCAGAACCCCGACATCAACGAGGAGGAGATCCGCGAGGGGATCTCCGGACAGATCTGCCGTTGCACCGGCTACAAGAACATCGTCGAGGCGATCCGCTGGGCCGCCGAGCACCCGAAGGGAAGCGAGGTTACCGCATGACCGCCGTCGAAGAGGCCCCGATCAGCGCGGCCGGCAACCCCATCGGCTTCGGCTCGATGAAGCGCAAGGAGGACCAGCGCTTCGTTCGCGGCCAGGGCAACTACGTGGACGACGTCAACCTGCCGGGCATGCTCCACGGCGCGATCCGGCGCAGCCCGCCCGCGCACGCGAAGATCCTGTCGGTCGACACCTCCCGCGCCGAGGCCCATCCGGGCGTCGTCGCCGTGATCACCGGCAAGACCCTCGAGGGCATTCCCCGGCCGGCGCTCCTCGGCGACAACTTCGCCTGGATGCCGACGCTGTCCTACGACACCCAGGCGGTGCTCGCCACCGACAAGGTGCGCTTCCAGGGCCAGGAGGTGGCGTTCGTCATCGCGACCGACCGCTACACCGCGAAGGACGCCCTCGAGCTCATCGACGTCGACTACGAGCCCCTCGGCGCGGTCATGGACGCCAAGAAGGCGATGGACCCGAGCTCGCCGGTCATCCGCGACGACAAGGGCCAGACCGACAACTCGATCACCGACGTCCTCGGCAACAAGTACTGGGAGTCGGGCAACGCGATCGGGACCCAGGAGGCCATCGACAAGGCCCAGGCGGACCCGGACTGCGTCGTGGTGACGCAGGAGATCATGTACCCGCGCGTGCACCCGGCCCCCATGGAGACCTGCGGCTCGGTCGCCTACCTCGATCCGGTCTCGGGCCAGCTCACCCTGTGGACCACGAGCCAGGCGCCGCACGCCCACCGGACGGTCTACGCGCTCGTGGCGGGACTGCCCGAGCACAAGATCCGCATCATCTCCCCGGATGTCGGCGGCGGCTTCGGCAACAAGGTCGGCGTCTACCCCGGCTACGTGCTGTCCGTCGTCGGCTCCATCGTCACCGGCAAGCCGGTGAAGTGGATGGAGGATCGCAGCGAGAACCTCATGTCCACCTCATTCGCCCGGGACTACCACATGACCGGCACGATCGCGGCGACCAAGGAGGGCAAGATCCTCGCGGTCGACGTCGACGTCCTCGCCGACCACGGAGCGTTCAACGGCGTGGCCCAGCCCACGAAGTTCCCCGCGGGCTTCTTCCACATCTTCACCGGGTCCTACGACTACCCGAACGCCCACTGCAAGGTGACGCCGGTCTACACCAACAAGGCACCCGGCG
>JBJTJS010000076.1:0-3373 GCA_046096085.1 bacterium | reverse complement strand
GGCCGACTCGTGCACGACACGGGCGAGGCGCTCCCCGTCGTCGTCCGGGGCCCCGTCGTCGGCGACGACGCCGAGGTCGCGCCCGCCGCCCCGGGCCGGGTAGGGCGCCGTGATCGGCCCTGGCGAGCGCATCACCGGCGGTGCCCCCGGGGATGGCGGCTGGCGCGACCTCGTCGTCGTCGCCGACGACGGGGCACCGGACGTCGACGGGGAGCTCCTCGCCCGTGTCGTGCACGTGTCGGACACCCACGTGTGCGACGCGGAGTCCCCGGCGCGGCTGGAGTACCTCGACCGGTTCTCCGACCCGGATTCGGCGTACCGCGACCGCGTCGGCAACGTGGGGACCTACCGCCCGCAGGAGATCCTCACCGTCCAGGTGCTCGCGGCGATGGTCGAGGCCATCAACGCCGCCGACGGCATCGACGCCGTCATCGTGACCGGTGACCTCATCGACAATGCGCAGTCCAATGAGCGTTCCTGGTGCCGCACGATGCTGGACGGGGGGACGGTCGAGCCCTGGAGCGGCGACCCGCAGGTGAGCCAGTGGGTGGGCTCGCGCGAGGGCTTCCCCTGGGACGAGAGGTACTGGCATCCCGACGGACCGTCGGGAGGGACGATCGCGGACATCCCGATGCGGGCATACGGGTACCCGCGCGTCCCGGGACTCGTGGAGGCCGCGCGGCGTGCGGTGGAGTCCCGTGGCCTTCGCGTGCCGTGGATCCCGGTCCCCGGCAACCATGACGCCCTTCTGCAGGGCACGGTGTACGCCGATGCGTCCCTGCGTGACCTCGCGCTCGGCGATCGGCGCATCAGTGGGCTGCCCGCGGGCGGGAGCCCGCTCATGCTGCTCGAGGGCGTGGCGCCGATCGGGCCGGCTCGCTACGTGCATGTCGATGAGTCCCCGGCTGCGCCCGTCACCCCGGACCCGCGCCGGCGGATCCTCGAAGTGGAGGAACTCGACCGCCCGTGGGTGCACGACGTCGGCGGCGTTCGCTTCATCGCGCTGGACACGGTCAACCCCGACGGAGGGTGGCAGGGCTCGGTGGGATCGGCGCAGCTGCGCTGGCTGCGCCAGATGCTCGAGGACTCCGCGGGGCGCTACGTGGTCGTGCTGTCCCACCACCCCTCCTGGTGCCTCACGAACCCGCACACCGCGGGGGAGCCGCGTCACCTCGCCGCGGAGGTGGTGCACCTGCTCCTGGAGCACCCGTGCGTCGTCGGCTGGCTCAGCGGCCACGTGCACGCGCACGCATCCCTGTGGCACGGGGACGGCGAGGGCAACGGATTCTGGGAGATCACGACGGCATCGCTCATCGACTGGCCGCAGCAGGCGCGCCGCCTCGAGATCCTGCGGCAGGGCGGCAGGATCGCCCTGCGCAGCGAGGTCCTCGACCATGCCGCCCCGGTCCCCTGGTCGCCGGACGGGATCGGGGACGCCCTCGGCCTGGCGTCGGTGTCGCGGGTGCTCGCGGCGAACGACTACCACGACCGCACCGGGCGGCACGAGGGTCGTGAGGGACGCCCCGCGGACCGCAACGCCGTGTGGTGGGCGCGCGACCCCTACGCGTGACGGGGCTATGCGAGCGGGATGACCTCGCTGATCTGGAGACCGAAGCCGTCCAGGGAGTAGCGCCGGTCGGGATTGCCGGCGAGGAGCCGCATCGACCGCACGCCCAGATCGGCGAGGATCTGCGAGCCCAGCCCGTACTCCAGGGGGTCGACCCCGCCCGCGCGAGGATCGTGCCCGCCGAGCAGCGCCTCGATGTCGCGCGCCGGGCGCAGGTACAGCACGACGCCCCGGCCCTCCTTGCTGATGAGGTCCAGGGAGGTGCGCAGGCGGTCGCCGCACGGGCAGGACAGGGAGTGCAGGGCATCGCCGGCGAGGCACTCCACGTGCACGCGCACGAGGATGTCGTCGCCCTCCGCGACGACGCCTTCCACGAGGTCCCCCGCGACCAGGGCCGCGTGCTCCGATCCGTCGACCAGATTGCGATAGCCGATGATCGTGAAGTCGCCATGGTCGGTGGGCAGCGGAGTCTCCGCGACGCGCTCGATGTGCCGCTCGGAGCGCCCGCGGTATCGGATGAGGTCGGCGATTGAGACGAGGAGGAGTCCGTGCTCGTCCGCGAACGCTCGGCACTGCGCGGCGTCCATCATGGTGCCGTCGTCGTTGACCATCTCGCACAGCGCTCCCGACGGGTGCAGCCCGGCGAGATCGGCCAGGTCTACCGCGGCCTCGGTGTGCCCGGGCCGGTGCAGGACGCCGCCGGGCACGGCCCGCAGGGGCGGGACGTGCCCCGCGCGGGTGAGGTCGCGCGGAGTGGTCCCGGTCGACCCCAGGGCCCGGATGGTGATCGCGCGGTCCTCTGCCGAGAGGCCCGTCGTCGTGACGTCACGAGCGTCCACGGTGACGGCGTACGCCGTGCCCTTGCGATCCTCGTTGATCGCGGTCATGGGGGGAAGGTGCAGCCGGTCGAGGTCGTCGCCGCGCATTCCAACGCAGATGTAGCCACTGGTGTAGCGGATCATGAATGCCGTGAGGCCCGCGGTTGCCTTCTCAGCCGCGAAGATGAGGTCGCCCTCATTCTCCCGGCCCTCGTCGTCGACCACGATGACGGCCTCGCCGCGGCCGATGGCATCGATGGCGTCCTCGATCGCGTCCATGCGGACGAGGTCGTGGGCGGCCGCGCTCATGACTCCATCGTGTCAGGTCCGTCCCGCGGCGCCGCATAGCCCTCCTCCGGGACGCGGGCGGCGTTCCGGGGCAGGAAGAACGTCGCGATGAGGCCGAGGATGACGAAGGCCGCCGCCACCCATGCGACCCAGGTGGTGGCATCGGCGAAGCCCTCCGACGCACCCTCGACGAGGACCTCGCCATCCGGCTGCTGCGACAGGCTGGGGATGACGGTGCCGGCGGAGGACTGGACGGCCTGCGTGACCTGCTCCGCGGCGGGCGCTGGGACGCTGCGTTCCTCGAGCTGCTGGGTGACCGTGACGCCCAGGCCGACGAGCAGGGTCGTGCCGAGGATGGCCGTGCCGATGGCGGCGCCCACCTGGCGCGAGGTGGACTGCATGGCCGAGGCCTGGCCGGACTGCTCGACGGGGGTCTCGGACAGGATGACCCCGGTGAGCTGCGCTGTCGCGAAGCCGACGCCCAGGCCGTAGACGAAGAGCCAGGGTGCCAGTGCCCAGCCGGTCACCGTGGTCGAGATGGCGAACCCGAGCCCGATGATGCCGACGACCTCGCACCCCATCCCGATCTGGAGCACCCGCACGGGACCGATGCGCTGAGCTAGGCCGGCGCCGGCACCCGATGCGACGAAGGAGCCGATGGCCAGGGCGAGGAGGATGACGCCGGCCTCCAGGGCGGTGT